>NZ_JAOCDJ010000010.1:0-86047 GCF_029840885.1 Empedobacter sp. GD03861 | reverse complement strand
GCATGTCGAAGAATCTTACGAGTAGTAAGTTCCGTATTTCGAACTTCGAATTTCGTTAAGCATAAAGCTTAAAGCATAAAATTTTAAGTAGTGAGTAATGAGTTCAGAGAAAACTTAGAACTTGTTACTCATAACTTAAAACTTATTTTAATATCCGTGTAAATTCACATTATCAGTTGGAAGTAAATCAACTTTTTTACCCATTTTTTTCTGAATGATTTTGAAATGATGCAAATCTTCTTCTGTAATCAAACTAATTGCTTTTCCATTTGCATTTGCACGACCTGTACGTCCAATTCGGTGCACATAATCTAAAGGTGAACGAGGTAATTCGTAATTAATTACAGTTGGCAAACCTTCGATATGAATTCCGCGTCCAATCAAATCTGTTGCAACCAAAACTTTAATATCACCTAGTTTAAAATCTTCCAAATTATCCATTCTAGCGCCTTGGGATTTTTTACTGTGAATCGCCATTGCAGAGATTTTATTCTTTTTTAATTTTTCGACCAAATTATCTGCAGTTCGTGTCGAAGAAACAAAAACCAAAACTTGTTCTAAGTTTTCAGATTTAATTAAATAACGTAAAAAAGGACCTTTTGTTTCGGCATCAACTTTATAAGCAACTTGTTCGATTTGTTCCAAATCAATTTCTTGTTTTTTGATTTCAACAACAATTGGATCAATACTTAATGTAGATTTTATTTCATCAATTTTATCATTCAAAGTTGCAGAAAATAGAATTGATTGTTTCTTTTTCGGAACACTTTTCAAAATTCGGTTCATCTCATCTCCAAATCCTAATTGGAACATTTTGTCTGCTTCGTCAATCACCAAATATTGCAATTGATCCAATGATAACGCATTATGATCCATTAAATCCAATAAACGACCAGGAGTTGCAATCAAAATTTCTGTTCCATACAAATTTTTCATCTGTGGATTAATCGAAGTTCCTCCATACACCGCTTGCGTTTGTACCTCACGGCGTAAAGCAGTTCGCAATCCTGCAAAAGTTTGTTCAATCTGAACCGCTAGTTCACGTGTTGGAACTAAAATTAACGCTTTTATGTTACGAGATTTTTCGTACGATTGATGTTGAATTTTTTGTAGCAAAGGCGCAACAAAACACAAGGTTTTTCCAGAACCAGTTTTTGCAATTCCCATCACATCTTTTCCTTTTAAAATAGATGGAATTGTTTCGGTCTGAATTTCAAAAGGTTTTAAAAATCCAAGTTTTGTAATTGCTTTTGATAAATATGGTGATAATCCTAAATTTTCGAATGACATAAATTGATATAAGACTGCAAAGGTAGAGATTAAATTTGAATGATATTTTAGGAATAATTACTCGTTTAATCATTTTTAATCGTGATGAAAATGAAAGTTTTAAAATCGTTTCTGAAATATTTCTAAAAATCTTTTTAGAAACAGTCAAATTATCGAAACAACGATTGAAAACAGAAATAATTTCGGTTTAAAACTTTATTAAAAGCTTTTTGCTTAATAAAACTATCGTTAACTTTGATTCTTATGAAAAAAGATCAGTCTAAGATAATTCGTGAGCAAGCGCCAAGATCTGCTACTCGCGAGCATTCGGTTCCATTATATTTAACATCAAGTTTTATTTTTGATAGCGCAGAGCAAGGACGTGCAATTTTTGCAGAAGAAGAGCAAGGTATGGTTTATTCACGTTATGCAAATCCAAATACAACAGAGTTTATTAATCGCGTTTGTGCTTTGGAAAAAGCAGATGCAGGTTTAGCTTTTGCTTCGGGAATGGCTGCTGTTTTTGCATCTTTTGCTTCGTATATAAAAAGTGGAGATCATATTGTATCGAGTCGTGCAATTTTTGGTTCTACACATCAATTAATTACGCAATTATTTCCGCGTTGGGGCGTAACTTATACATATGTAGAAACGCCAAATATCGAGGATTGGGAAAAAGCAATTCAATCAAATACAAAAATTGTTTTCTTAGAATCGCCTTCAAATCCTGGATTAGAATTATTTGATTTAGAAGCTTTGGCAAAATTGAAAGAAAAACATCCGAATGTTATTTTTGCAATTGACAATTGTTTCGCAACGCCATATTTACAACAACCTTTGCAATTTGGATTTGATTTATCTATTCATTCTGCAACAAAATATATGGACGGACAAGGTCGAGTTTTGGGTGGAGTAGTTGTAGGAAAAGAAGAATTAATCAATGAAATGATGTTTTTTATTCGTCATACAGGTCCGGCGATGTCGGCTTTTAATGCGTGGACAATTTCTAAAAGTTTAGAAACGTTGCCACTTCGTATGGATCGTCATTGCGAAAATGCGTTGGCGTTGGCAGAAGCTTTGGAAAATCATGCTGAAATTGCAGATGTGAAATATCCATTTTTACCATCGCATCCGCAATATGAGTTGGCGAAAAAACAAATGAAAGGCGGGGGTGGAATCGTAACATTTGAAGTGAAAGGAGGAAAAGAACGTGCTTTCAGATTTATTGATGCATTAGAAATGATTTTATATACGTCTAATTTAGGGGATTCGAGATCGATTGCAACGCATCCAGCAACTACAACTCACGCAAAATTATCAGATGCAGAACGTGCAGATTTGGGAATTATGCCAGGCTCTATTCGTTTATCAGTCGGTTTGGAGGATAAAGTGGATATTATCGAAGATATTTTGCAAGCGTTAGAAAAAACTAAGGTTTAATTAATTGATTAGTTGTTGATTAAATATAAATTTTAATAATTTATTCATTTCAGCACGGACTTTGCTTATTCTAAACGAAAGTTTAGAATATGAAGAAGTTTTTAATTTTTGGTTTTGCGTTGTTTACAATGTCAAGTTATGCGCAAAATAGACCAAATGATGGAAATAATAGAAATGTCGATGTTTTAATTGAAAGATCTGATTATTACGGAATATCAAGTAGTCAAAAAAATAAAATAATTGCTTAAAAAAAACAAGCAAGTAAAGATTTCGAAAGAGTTGGAAGAGATCGTAATTTATCTGGTTACGAAAAAGGTAGAAGAAAAAGAGAGATTTCTTACAATTTACAACGTGATATTGATAAAATCTTAAACGATAATCAACGTTATAAATGGTCAAATTCTCATCGTGACGATTATTACAAAGACCGAATTGATGATCGATTAGAGCGTTTAGAAGACGAATACGAAAGAGATATCAAGCGAATAGAACGTAATTATTCTCACGATAAAAATTTGATGAAACGTAAAAAAGAAATCAGAAAAGCAGAATATAAACGCGCGAAAGAGCGTTTGAAAAATGTGAAAGATTATTATTAAAATAAAAGGATCCAATAATTTATGGATCCTTTTATTTTTTATATTGATTTGATAAAATTTTCTACTTGTTCCTCTGGTGTTGTCCAAGAAGTGACTAATCTAATTGCAGAATTTTGTTCATCAATTTTTTGCCAAATATAAAACTCAAAATCTTGTTGTAGTTTTTCGATAATTGAATTTGGTAAAATAGGGAAAATTTGATTGGAAGATGGTTCTGTCAAAAAGTTGTGACCTTTTGCTGAAATAGCATTTGCTAATTTTTCTCCCATTTGATTGGCGTGTTTTCCCATCTCGAAAAATAAATCATCTCGAAACATTTCCGAAAATTGAATTCCTATCAAACGTCCTTTCGCTAACATTCCGCCTTTTTGCTTAATATGATAACGAAAATCTTCGTCCAATTTTAAATTATTTATCACAATTGCTTCACCTAAAAGTGCACCATTTTTAGTTCCACCAATGTAAAAAACATCTGCAAAATTTGCCATATCTTCTAAGTTTAAATCACATTTAGAAGAAGTTAAAGCAGAAGCTAAACGTGCGCCATCAACAAAAAGGTATAAATTATTTTCTTGGCAAAAATGATAAAGCTTTTGCAATTCCTTTTTTGAATAAACACTTCCAACTTCCGTAGAATTAGAAATATAAACCAATTTTGGCTTTACCATATGCTCGTCCGTATGTGTGGCAAGAATAATCGAAATTTGCTCAGGAGTTATTTTTCCATTATCCGTCGCAATGGTATTTATTTTATGTCCTGTTGCTTCTATCGCGCCCGTTTCGTGAACGGCAATATGCCCGCTTTCGGCTGCAACTACAGATTCGTGTGGTTTTAGAATAGAAGAAATTACAATTAAATTGGCTTGTGTTCCACCAGAAACAAAATGAATTGCTGAATCTTTTTTCAGTCTTTTTTTGATGAACTCTCTTGCTTCATTGCAAAATTCGTCTTCGCCGTAACCAATTGTTTGTTCTAAATTTGTATCGATTAATCGTTGCAAAATTGCTGGGTGAGCACCTTCGCTATAATCATTTTTAAAGCTATATTTTTTCAAAATTGAAATCTTAAATTTTGAGAATAAAAGTAGGAGTTTTCCTAATTCTTTCCTATTTTACTATCTATTTTTACCAATTATTTAAACTGAAGTTATGAAGATTTTAGTCGTAGAAGATGAAATAAAATTGCAAGAAACAATTGTTGAGTTTTTAGAAAAGGAAAAGATGATTGTCGAAACAGCAGATAATTATCAGCAAGCTTTGGATAAAATAATTTCGTTCGATTATGATTGCATTTTATTGGATATGATGTTACCAGACGGTGATGGAATGTCTTTGTTGAAGGAATTGAAGAATCTTCATAAAGAAACTTCGGTGATTATTTTGTCGGCGAAAGATTCGGTTGATGATAAAGTAGAAGGATTATTGGTTGGCGCGGATGATTATTTAGCGAAACCATTTCATTTTGCTGAATTATTGGCTCGAATTAAAGTTGCTTTGCGCAAAAATCTACAAAAAGGAGAGGATGTTTTGAGTTATAAAAATATTCAAATTTTTCCCGAAGATCGTTTGGTAAAAGTAAATAATATCGAACTGAAATTAAACAGAAAGGAATATGATTTGCTGTATTATTTTATGTTGAGACCCGAACGTGTTTTTCAGAAAACAACTTTAGCAGAAAGTGTTTGGGGAGATCATATTGAGCTATCTGATAATTTAGATTTTATTTATTCGCAAATAAAAAATCTAAGAAAAAAAATGAAAGAAGCAAATTCTGAAGCCGATTTACAAGCGGTTTATGGGATTGGTTATAAGTTGATTTAACATGAAAATATCACTAAAAAATTATACATTTCGTTACCTCACATTTTGGTTGCTTATCGTTATTGCGATTTGGGCATTTCTTTTTCATTCCTTGATTTTGGATGAAGTTTATGACAATGTAGATGACGGATTAAAGAATCAAAAAATTGAAATTATTCGAGAAGCTTATCGCGATCCGAATTTATTAAATACAACCGAATTTGGATTAAGTCAATTCAAAATTTCCAAAGTTGATCCAAGTAAATATGATGAAAGAAATCACTTTTCGAATGAGTTGGTTTACATGGGATACGATGATGATATGGAACCTTATCGTATATTGAGAACTGGTTTTTATGACAAAGAAAATCATCCGTATTCATTAGAAATAAGAACCTCAACAGTCGAAGAAGATGAATTGATTTATGATTTATCGATTTCTTTGATTGCGTTGTATGTTTTTATTTTGATTAGTATTTTATTGATTAATCATTTTGGATTGAAAAAAGCCTTCAAACCTTTTGGGCAAATTATTTCTCAATTAAGAAAATATGAAGTAGGAAATAACGAAAAACCAAAACTTGTCGAAACGAATGTGAAAGAATTTTCTTATTTGCAAAAAGAAATTGAGCGAATGATTAATCGAAATGATGAGGTTTTTAATTCACAAAAATTGTTCATCGAAAATGCTTCCCACGAATTGCAAACACCTTTGACAATTGCGCTAAACAAACTTGATTTGCTAATAGAAAATTCAGATTTAAAAGAAAAAGAGGTGATGAGTTTGGTAGAAACCAAGCAAACACTTTGGCGAATGGTGAATCTTAATAAATCGTTGTTAATGTTATCTCGAATCGAGAATAATCAATACAAAAATAATGTTGAAGTTAATTTTACAGCTTTGACAAAAGATTTGATCGAAGATTATGAAGAAATTTTAGAAGCAGAAGAAATTAAATTAGAAACGAATTTTAAGGCAGATTTTATTCTTGATTTTAATATCGATTTAGCGCGAATTTTAATTTCAAATTTGATTCGAAATGCGATCAAACATAATAATGATGAGAAAATTATTAAGATAGAAAGTGATTCAAATCAATTTATAATTTCGAATACAGGGAAAAACGCAACATTGGATTCGAATCTTATTTTTAGTCGTTTTTATAAACAAGGAACAAGTGATGGAAATAATGGCTTGGGGCTTTCGATTGTGGACACGATTATCAAAAATCAACAAAATTTGACGTTACGTTACAATTATGAGTTTCCTTTTCATCAATTTATTTTGAAAAAATAAATTATTCCCAAATCTTTCCTAATTCACTTTGCAACTTTGTCTTAATAATTATAAAATCAAACAAAATGAAAAAGTTTTTAAGTGTTATCATGTTAAGTGCAACGTTGATTTCTTTTGCTCAAGATAAAGCAATAAAATATAACCAAGTTCCAAAAATGGGACAGCAATTTATCAACAAATATTTTGGTGTAAAACAAGTTGGTTCTGTGATGTTGGACGACGATTATTTTTCGAAAGAATATAAAGTGTATTTGGCAAATGGAACAAAAGTAGAATTTGATGGAGACGGAGCTTGGAAAGAAGTCGATGGAAAACGAAATGCTATTCCAACAGGATTTATTCCAGCTAAAATTTCGAATTATGTGAAAAGAAGTTTTCCGAATACTACAATAACAAAAATTGAAAGAGACCGAAAAGAAATTGAAGTGAAATTGAACAATGGACTTGAATTAAAATTTGATAAAAACGGAAATTTTAAGAAAATTGATGATTAATAAATAAAATAAAAAACTCCAACTAAACTTTAGTTGGAGTTTTTTATTCTATTTATCTCGACTTTCTAACATTGGCACAAATTTGAAATCACCAAATTCGTAATGTTCAAATTGATCTTCTGATAATCTCATAATGACAATCATTCGTTGCGATTGTTCACCAACTGGAATCACCATTATTCCTCCAATATTCAATTGTTTTTTTAATTCTTCTGGAATTTCTGGCGCACCAGCCGTTACAATAATTTTATCAAAAGGAGCAAAAGAAGGTAAACCTTTGTAACCATCTCCATACGTTTGATAACGTGGCTCGAAATTGATTTTTTTCAACATGATTTTCGAGAAATCAAACAAATCTTTTTGTCTTTCAATCGTAAAAACTTCAACACCCAAAGCAACCAAAACAGCAGTTTGATAACCAGAACCAGTTCCGATTTCTAAGACTTTTTCATTAGGCTGAATGTCTAATAATTGTGTCTGAAAAGCAACTGTAAACGGATGCGAAATCGTTTGTCCAGCAGCAATCGGAAAAGCTTCGTCGCGATATGCGAATTCCGTAAATGCGCTGTCTAAAAATAAATGTCGTGGCACTAAATTAATAGCTTCCAATACGTTTTCATCTTCAATTCCTTTCGAGCGCAACAAATCAACCAACATTTTGCGTCGTCCTCTGTGTTTAAAATCGTCTACAGACATATTCCAAAATTTTTACAAAAATGCATTAAATACAACTTATTCTCATTAATTTTAACGGCAAAATCTACCAAATGTTAAAAGTAGGAGTGATCGGTGCTGGGCACCTTGGAAAAATCCATTTAAAGTTATTAAATCAATCGGAAAGATACGAATTAATTGGCTTCTTTGATTCTTTTGAAGAAAATGGAAAAAAAGTTGAAGCTGAATTTGGGTATAAATATTTTAGTTCGATGGACGAATTGATTGATGCTGTTGATGTTGTCGATATTGTGACACCAACGTTATCACATTATGAAGTGGCATTGAAAGTGATCGAAAAAAATAAACATTTTTTCATCGAAAAACCAGTTACGCATACCTTAGAAGAGGCAGATCATTTGTTGAAATTGACAAATGAAAAAGGTTTGAAAGCGCAAGTTGGACACGTAGAGCGTTTCAATCCTGCATTTACAGCGGCTGCACCTTTTATCGAAGAACCATTGTTTATTGAAACGCATCGTTTGGCAGAATTTAATCCGCGCGGTACAGATGTTCCTGTAGTTTTAGATTTGATGATTCATGATTTAGATGTGATTTTATCGATTGTAAAATCAGAAATTAAATCAATTCATTCGTCTGGAGTTTCGGTAATTAGTGATACACCTGATATTGCAAATGCTCGAATTGAGTTTGAAAATGGTTGTGTGGTGAATGTTTCGACAAGTAGAATGTCAATGAAAAATATGCGAAAAATGCGTGTTTTTCAACGAAATGCGTATATTTCAATTGATTTCTTGACGAAAAAGACTGAAATTATTAAAATGCACAAAGCGCCAGAAAATCCAAGTGAATTTGCGATGATTTTGGAAAACGATAAAGGAGATCGTAGAGAAATTTGTTTTGAACATCCAGAAATTTTACCAAATAATGCAATTTTGGATGAATTAGAAAGCTTTGCAGATTCTATTGTTAATAATTCACCAATTAAAGTTTCGTTACAAGATGGACGAAATGCATTGAAAGTTGCATTGGAGATTATTGCTTATTTTGAAAAAGAACAGCAAGTCATCAAAAATCAAACAATCGAGAAAGAATAAATCGATGTTAGATTTTAGAAGTTCGAATTTCGCTAAACGCATGAATATGATGTGATTTTGAAACAAGTTCAGAATGACGAAAATTTGTCAAGCTGAATTCATTTCAGCTTCTCATTCTGAAAAATCAAATTTCGCTAAACGCATTTCGAACTTCGAATCTCGAAAAAAAATAAATAATAAAAACAAACATACAAAAAGATGAAAAACATTACAGTTATTGGAGCTGGAACGATGGGTAACGGAATTGCTCACGTTTTCGCACAATCAGGATTTACAGTGAATTTGGTTGACGTTTCTCAAGATAGTTTGGAGCGTGGATTGAAAACAATCGCTGGAAATTTGGAGCGCATGATTGCCAAAGAAAAAATTACAGAAGCTGACAAAACAGCAACTTTAAATAATATTACAACATTTACAGATACTGCGGAAGCGGTAAAAAATGCGGATTTAGTTGTAGAAGCTGCAACAGAAAATTTAGATTTGAAATTGAAAATCTTCAAACAAATTGATGAAGCTGCGCCAGCAAATGCAATTTTAGCGTCTAATACTTCTTCTATTTCGATTACAAAAATTGCGTCTGTTACAAGTCGTCCAAAACAAGTGATTGGAATGCATTTCATGAATCCAGTTCCGATGATGAAATTGGTTGAAATTATTCGTGGTTACGATACAACAGACGAAGTAACGAAAGCGATTATGGAAATGTCAGAAAAATTAGGAAAAGTTCCAGTTGAAGTGAATGATTATCCAGGTTTTATCGCCAATCGTATTTTAATGCCAATGATTAACGAAGCAATTTATTCTTTATATGAAGGAGTTGCGGGCGTGAAAGAAATTGACGAAGTAATGAAATTAGGTATGGCTCATCCAATGGGACCATTACAATTAGCAGATTTTATCGGTTTAGACGTTTGTTTATCAATCTTAGAAGTGTTGTACGATGGTTTCAAAAATCCTAAATATGCACCTTGTCCATTGTTAGTTAACATGGTAACTGCTGGTAAAAAAGGAGTAAAATCTGGAGAAGGATTCTATGATTATTCAGAATCTAAAAAAGCAGAAAAATTAGCTGCTCAGTTTGCGAAGTAGTTTATCTTACACAAAATAGTCAAAACAAAAAGCGTTACTTTTCGGGTAACGCTTTTTATTTTGAAAACTATTTTGATTACTTAATTGCTGCTAAAGCATGCGTGTAATCTGGTTCTTGTCCAATTTCAGGAACTTGCTCTGTATAAGCAACCTCTCCATTTGGATTAATTACCACAACTGCACGAGAAAATAATCCATTTAACGGTCCATCAACCATTTTTACACCATAAGCATTTGCAAACTCTTCATTTTTGAAATCAGATAAAGTGACTACATTATCCAAACCTTCGGCAGCACAAAAACGAGATAAAGCGAAAGGTAAATCTTTCGAAATACATAACACAACTGTATTTGCAGCAGAAGAAACTTCTTTGTTAAAAGTTCGTACAGATTGCGCACAAACACCAGTGTCAACACTTGGAAAAATATTTAAAACAACATTTTTTCCAGCATAATCAGCCAATGTTTTGTCGCTTAAATCTCCTGCTGTTAAAGCAAAAATCGGCGCTTTTTCACCAATTATAGGTAAATCTCCGCCTGTATGAATAGGATTTCCTTTGAATGTAATTTCAGCCATAATTTTTTATTTTATTCTTAGATTTTTAATGATTAAAAGTAACAAAATTCTACGGAGAAAAAAGTATCTTCGCAATAATAAATTGTTACATTACAAATAACACACAAATATTATGCAACTTTCAAAGCGTTTACAGAATTTGAAACCATCTGCAACTATTGCAATGTCTGCGAAAGCAAGAGAATTAAAATCACAAGGAATCGATGTGATTAGTTTAAGTATTGGAGAACCAGATTTCAATACACCAGATTTTATCAAGGAGGCAGCTAAAAAAGCTATCGACGAAAATTATTCAGGATATCCTCCAATTGCAGGGTATGCAGATTTGAAGGAAACAATTTGTAAGAAGTTTAAACGTGATAACAATATTGAATATACAGCAAATCAAGTTGTTGTTTCTACTGGAGCAAAACAATCTATTTATAATGTTTTACAAGCAATTGTAGACGAAGGAACTGAAGTAATTATTCCAACACCTTATTGGGTTTCTTATTCAGATATCGTAGAATTATCAGGAGGAACGCCAGTTTTTGTGGAAGGAACTTTAGAAGCTGATTTCAAAATTACACCAGCACAGTTAGAAGCTGCAATTACAGATAAAACTCGTGCTATTATTTATTCATCTCCTTGTAATCCGTCAGGATCAGTTTACACAAGAGAAGAATTGAAAGGTTTGGCTGAGGTTTTAGCAAAATATCCAGATGTGATTATTATTTCGGACGAAATTTATGAGCACATTGTTTACGGAGAAAAAAATGTTTCGATTGCATCTTTCCCAGAAGTTTATAATCAAACAGTAACTGTAAATGGTTTAGCAAAAGCTTTCGCAATGACAGGTTGGAGAATTGGTTTCATTGGAGCGCCAGCTTGGTTAGCAAAAGCATGCGAAACGTTACAAGGACAAGTGACTTCGGGAGCAACGTCTATCGCTCAACGAGCGGCAATTACGGCTTTAGAAGCAGATCCAAGCTCAGTTCAATACATGGTTGATGCGTTTGCAGAACGTCGTGAATTGATGTTAGGTTGGGCAAGAGAAATTCCAACGTTCAAAGTTAACGAACCAAAAGGAGCTTTCTATTTATTCCCAGACGTTACGGCAACTTTCGGAAATACGTACAATGGTGTTACAATTAACAATGCAGATGATTTGGCTTTATATTTATTAGAACATGCTCAAGTTGCGGTTGTTTCTGGTTCGGCTTTCGGATCTAAAAATTGTATTCGTATCTCGTATGCGGCGTCTGTAGAGGAGTTGAAAGAAGCAATGACACGTATCAAAAATGCTTTAGCATAAGTAGAAAAGCAGATAAAATATCAAAATCCTCAAGTTTTGCTTGAGGATTTTTTTGTAGATGATATTTTCTTCAAAAAAATGTGATTTTAATTTTAATGAATTTCAATTGATTAGCCTATTTAAGCGACTTTTTATTGAAAATATTTCAAAAAAGATTTGTTTTAATCGAAAATAACCTCTTATATTTGCACCACTAAAAACAAGGCGAGGTAGCTCAGATGGTTAGAGCGCAGGATTCATAACCCTGAGGTCGGCAGTTCGATTCTGCTCTTCGCTACAAATTCAAAAGACAAATTCATTATTGAATTTGTCTTTTTTATTATCAATAAATATTATTAGACTTCTGATGATAATCATCGATTAATCCTTTCAAATTCATTAAATTTGCATTCAATTTAGTAACGTTCTAAATAAAATTCAAAAAAATGATTCAAACAGATATAGTTATAATCGGAGCTGGACCAACTGGTCTTTTTGCCGTTTTCGAAGCTGGTTTATTAAAAATGAGATGTCATATTATTGATGCACTTCCTCAACCAGGAGGGCAATTGACAGAATTGTATCCAAAAAAACCAATTTTTGATATTCCTGGTTATCCTTCTGTTGGTGCAGGTGAATTGATTGATAACTTAATGGAGCAAATCAAACAATTTGAGCCAGGTTTTACATTGAACGAACAAGCTGCAACAATCGATAAGCAAGAAGACGGAACTTTTATTGTAACAACAAATAAAGGAACGCAAGTGCAAGGAAAAGCGGTTGCGATTGCAGGTGGTCTTGGATCTTTTGAGCCTCGTAAGCCAATTATCGAAAACATCGAAGCGTATGAAGAAAACGGAGTGGAGTATTTTGTAAAAAATCCTGAACTGTTCCGTGATAAAAAAATCGTAATTGCTGGTGGTGGAGATTCTGCTTTGGATTGGTCGATTTTCTTGGCTGATGTGGCTGCGGAAGTTACGTTGGTACACAGAAGAAATGAGTTCCGTGGAGCGTTAGATTCTGTTGATAAAGTAATTGAATTGAAAAAAGCTGGAAAAATTAATTTGGTTACTCCAGCTGAAATTACTGGAATCAAAGGTGAAGGAAAAGTGGAAAGTTTGGTAATTGAAAAAGAAGGTGAAACTTTTGAACTTGAAACAGATTATTTTATTCCATTGTTTGGTCTTTCTCCAAAACTAGGTCCTATTGCAAATTGGGGATTGGAGATTGAGAAAAATGCAATCAAGGTAAATAATGCGTTAGATTATCAAACAAATATCGAAGGAATTTACGCGATTGGAGACGTAAATACTTATCCAGGAAAATTGAAATTGATTTTATGTGGTTTCCATGAAGCAACGTTAATGTGTCAGTCTGTTTACAATAGAATGAATCCTGGGAAAAAATTTGTCTTGAAATACACAACTGTTTCTGGTGTTGATGGTTTCGACGGGACAAGAAAAGAAGCCGAAAAAGCGGTTGTCAAAGCTATTGACTAATTTTAACAAAATAAATAGAAATATTTTTTAAACCTTTTGCGTTTTGCGTAAAAGGTTTTTTTATTCACATTCACAAGGTTCTCTACTTCGTCTTTTGGCTTCATTATCCCAAAAAGGGTAAAATTTTAATCCAAAATAAAAGTTTGCAGAAGTTAATTTTTTCTGTTTGAAAACGATTGGAATTGCATTATCACTGCCCAAAATCAGAGGGCCAATTCTTACATAACCACCAAACGTTACATTTTCATAATCATAGATAGAAAGGGAAGGTCCAATTCCAAATCCATCTTTTTGGATAGTATAAGACGTTTGTAGCACATTGATACGTTTCAAACTATTTTCAAAAACTGGAATTCGTTGCATCCAATTGAAATTTAAGTAATGATTTTCGATAATTTTTTTACTTAGATTAAGATGTAAACTGGTTGGTAAACCGATTGAAAAATTATTTCCCGTTTTAGATTTTGTCTCATCTCCATAAACTTCTTTGCTCAAAAGTCCTAAATATTGATCAACACTTTCAAATTCAACTCCATCTAAATTTGGATTATTACGAAGTTGAATTCTTTGTGAAGGATTGTAGAAATGATGGTTATCGCCTCTGAATTTCACTAATCCAACATCTAATAAATTTGCCGAAAATTTGAAATCATATAATTCATCATTCGCTCTTCTGTTCACAAAAGAAATTCCTAAATCTATTCCAACTCCATTTCCTCTATTTCGAAAAACATATTTATCTCGATCAAAATCATAATTGGTAGAATATCCTGCTTCTATATCATAATTTGAGGCATAAATATCTAGTTTGGAATGATCAAATGTACCTGATAAGCTTGGTTCTGCTTCTAATTTTATCGCGTTTTTACTTTTGATATATGCCCCATCTAAACCCAAAAGATATTTAATATTTGCACCAATAATTACTTCAGAAGTATTAGTTATGTACAAATTTGTTGCAACGTTTAAGCCTAATTCAGCCCAATTCATTGCATTTGTCTTTGTTGGTTCAAACGCATAATTTTTTGGTTCTATTTCATTTTGATTACTAAAACGAAAATAATTATCTAAATCTTTAATAGAACCTTGTGTACGAAGTCGGGTAAAAATTCCAAGACGATAAGTTTGATTATTAATTTTCTTTTTAAAAGAAACGGAAGGTCCCATAAGATCATTTTCCAAATGATAAGAAATCGTATTTTTAGTTGTGAAATCTATAATATTAGAATGCGTTTCACCTCTTATGCCAGCTTTTATATTTGCTGATTTTGTTTCACCTTTTATTAAGCCTAATACGTTTTGATCGGATATATAGACGTAATCATTTCTGAATAAAATATCCTCAGAAATAATATTTACATCCCATTTATTCGGATTAAATATGGAGTTGTCGGAGAAAAAACACTACCGTTAATCCCGCTATATTGATCATTACTAAAAGATAAAATATTTTGTCCAAAAGTAAATCCTGAACAAAAAATAACGGTTAATAGAAGTTTTTTCAAATGATGAAATTTTTATTAAAAATAAGAAAAATCAATCGAAATAAATTACGGTTTTCCGTATAAAAATAAAAAAGTTTCAATTTGAAACTCTTTTTTATTAAATTAAATTTTAATCACCATCAATTAATCTTCCTAAACCTCCTAAAATAGAACCTTCTCCTTGAGAAGAACCACCCGCAGAAGGTGCATGAGCAATAATGCGATCAGCCAATCGGCTAAAAGGTAAAGACTGAATATACACAACTCCTGGACCTCTCAAAGTAGCAAAGAAAACACCTTCTCCTCCGAAAAATGTATTTTTAATTCCGCCTATAAATTCGATGTCGTAATGAACAGATTGTTCGAAACCAACAATGCAACCTGTATCAACTTTTAAGACTTCGCCAGCTTGTAAAACTCGACGATGCAATGTTCCACCAGCATGAATAAAAGCCATTCCATCGCCTTCTAATTTTTGCATAATGAAACCTTCTCCTCCAAAAAGTCCAGTGCCTAATTTTCGATTAAATTCAATTCCAACCGAAACTCCTTTTGCAGCACAAAGAAAAGCATCTTTCTGACAAATAAATTTTCCGTTCACTTCTGGTAAATCAATCGGAACAATTTTTCCTGGATATGGAGCAGCAAAAGAAGCTTTCTTTTTTCCTTGCCCGTAATTTGTGTACGAAGTCATAAACAAACCTTCACCTGTTAACATTCGTTTTCCAGCATTTAATAATTTTCCGAAAAGTCCACCGCTTTGTTGAGAACCATCGCCAAAAATCGTTTCCATTTTTATACCATCATCCATCATCATAAAACTTCCTGCTTCTGCTACAACAGTTTCTTGTGGATCTAATTCAATTTCGACAAATTGCATTTCTTCTCCGTAAATTTTATAATCTATTTCGTGTGCATTCATTTTTTAATTTTACCAATTAGTAGACAAAATTCGTAATTCGTAACAGTTCTTATTTAAAATTAGTATTAAATATAATCCAATGAGGCATATTCTTTTTTTGAAAGTAAACAATCCGTATTTTTGTGTAACTTGAAAAAGTGTTATGGCAGATATTAAAATTACAATTATAGATAGAGAAGGTGTTTCGCACGAAGTTGATGCACCTACTGACATGAATATGAATATCATGGAGCTTGTGCGTGCATACGAATTAGCACCAGAAGGAACCATTGGTATTTGTGGTGGAATGGCGATGTGTGCCTCTTGTCAATGTTATGTATTGACACCAGAAATTCAATTACCAGAAATGACGCCTGATGAAGATGCAATGTTAGCAGAGGCTTTTAATGTGAAAGATAATTCTCGTTTAGGTTGTCAGTTACATCTTTCGGATGAAATGGATGGATTGGTTGTTGAATTAGCGCCAGAATATTAAAATAAACGTATTGCGGTTAGCGATTTGTGAGAATTTTCGCTTTACGCTCATCGCTTTTCGCATAACGAAAATCATATGAATCAATTAGATAAAAGACTTTTTTTGTTAGATGCGTATGCCTTAATTTTTAGAGGATATTATGCATTTATCAAAAACCCACGAATCAACTCAAAAGGATTCAATACATCGGCAATTATGGGATTTACAAATTCCTTGTTGGATGTTATTCGCCGTGAACAACCAACGCATTTAGCAGTTGTTTTTGATGTTGGTCAAGCAACAGTTCGTACGGTAGATTTTCCTGAATATAAAGCAAATCGTGATGAAACGCCAGAAGCGATTCGTCAAGGTGTTCCGTATATTCAAGATATTTTACGTGCGTTAAAAATTCCAGTGCTTTTTGCCGAAGGTTATGAAGCAGATGATGTGATTGGAACTTTGGCTCAAAAAGCTGAAAAAGCTGGTTATACAACCTATATGGTAACGCCTGATAAGGATTTTGCGCAATTGGTAACGGACAAAATAAAGATGTATCGTCCTGCTGCAAACGGAAAAGGTGTTGAGATTTGGGGAATTGAAGAAGTCAAAGAAAAATTTGAAATCGATGATCCAATTCAGGTGATAGATTATCTTGGAATGATGGGTGACGCTGTCGACAATATTCCAGGTTTACCAGGTGTTGGAGCGAAAACGGCGAGTAAATATTTAAAAGAATTTGGTTCGATGGAAGGACTTTTAGCGAATACAGATAAGCTGAAAGGTAAAGCCAAAGAAAAGATTGAAGAGAATAAAGAGCTTGGAATTCTTTCGAAAAAATTAGCCACAATTATTACAGATGCGCCAGTTGAATTTGATGAAGAAGATTTAACGGTTTGTCCACCGGATATTGAAAAAGTAACTGAACTTTTCACGGAGTTAGAGTTCCGTAGAATGTTAGAAACGGTTTACAGAATTTATGGTTTGGATGCTTCTGGAATTATCAAAGAAGCGCAAGAAGAAATTTCTGCGGCAAGTCAGATTTCTTCGAATCAAACGCAAACATCTCAACAATCTTTGTTTGATTTTACGTCAGATGAAGAGATTATTCCTCAAAATTCTGTATTTTCAGATATTTCATCAACGAATCATTTATATCAATTAATCGATACAAAAAAAGGTCGTGAAGTTTTATTACGAAATATTCTAAAACAAAAAGAAGTGACGTTCGATACGGAAACAACTTCTTTGGACGCTTTAGAAGCTGAATTGGTTGGAATTTCATTTTCTTGGGAAAAAGGAAAAGGTTATTATGTTCCTTTTTCAGCAGATTTCGATGAAACAAAAGCAATTATCAACGAATTTAAACCATTTTTTGAAGATGAATCAATTTCTAAAATTGGTCAAAATTTAAAATATGATATCAAAGTTTTAAACAAATATGACATTGTTGTATTAGGTCAAAATTTTGATACGATGATTGCTCATTATTTGATTAATCCAGATATGCGTCACAATATGGACGTATTGTCGGAAACTTATTTGAGTTATCAACCCGTTTCAATCGAAAGTTTAATTGGAAAAAAAGGAAAAAATCAAAAGAATTTCCGTGATGTTCCGTTAATGGAGCAAACCGAATATGGAGTAGAAGATTCTGATATTACAAATCAGTTGAAAAATCTTTTCGAACCAGAATTAATCAAAGCAAATACGCACAAATTATTCACTGATCTTGAAATGCCTTTGATGCAGGTTTTGGCTGATATGGAATTGGAAGGTGTTAATTTGGATGTTCCGTTTCTGAAAGAACTTTCAGTAAAACACGAAGCGAAATTAAGAGAATTAGAAGCAAAAATTCAAGAAGATGCTGGCGAAGAATTCAATCTTAATTCGCCAAAACAATTGGGAGAAATCTTGTTTGATAAATTACAATTAGATCCAAAAGCGAAGAAAACCAAAACTGGACAATACGCAACAGGAGAAGAAATTTTATCGAAATTGAAAGATAAACATCCAATTATCAATGATATTTTAGAGTACCGTCAATTACAAAAATTAAAATCGACTTATATTGATGCGTTGCCAGAATTGGTGAATCCAAAAACTGGTCGCGTGCATACAACATACGCGCAAACGGTTGCTGCAACGGGACGTTTGTCTTCTGTAAATCCGAATTTACAAAACATTCCGATTCGTTCAGAAGAAGGTCAGCAGATTCGTAAAGCCTTTGTTGCACGAGATGAAAATCATGTGATTATTTCTGCCGATTATTCGCAAATTGAATTGCGTTTGATTGCGCAAATGTCACAAGATCCTGCAATGGTAGAGGCTTTCAAACATGGAGAAGATATTCATGCTTCTACTGCCGCAAAAGTTTTTAATGTGGCGTTGGATGAGGTGACGCGTGAACAACGTAGTCAGGCAAAAACGGTGAATTTCGGAATTATTTATGGTGTTTCGGCTTTCGGTTTGGCAGATCAAGCGAATATTTCTCGTAAAGAAGCCAAAGCATTGATTGATGCGTATTATGAAACTTACCCAACGTTGAAAGCGTATATCGAAAAACAAGTTGAGGTGGCTCGTGACCAAGGTTTTGTAGAAACGTTAATGGGACGTCGCCGTTATTTGAAAGATATCAATTCGAGAAATGCAGTAGTGCGTTCGCATGCTGAGCGAAATGCTGTAAATGCACCAATACAAGGAACTGCGGCTGATATCGTGAAAATGGCAATGATTCAAATTCAGAAAGAATTGAAGAAAAATTATAAAACCAAAATGATTTTACAAGTGCATGATGAGTTAATTTTTGATGCACCAAAAGATGAGGTTGAAAAAGTTTCTGAATTAATCAAATCGACTATGGAAGCTGCAATGCAAATGGATGTTCCGTTGATTGCAGAAGTCGGAGTAGGAGCGAATTGGTTAGAAGCTCATTAGAAAAATATTATTTACAATAATTATAAAGCGTTACTTTTTAGTAGCGTTTTTTTTTGTTAAAATATCTATAAAATATTCTGATTAACAAATTCTTAACGAGATTAAAATATATCTTTAATTCATTATTGATTTTAAATTATATGAATAAAATATTTTACTTATTTACATTGTTTACGATTTGCTTAAATGCGCAAATTGTAAATTTAAAAATATTAGATCTTTCTGATAATTTTCCATTGGACGATGCCGATGTATATTTCAAAAATTCAACAAAGAATTTTATTTCGGATATGGAAGGAAAAGCTATTGTTGATTTGAGTAATGTTTCGCAAACAGATGAATTAATCGTGTCGAAAAAAGATTACCAAGATGCAGTAATCAAAGTTTCAGATTTGAAATCAGATATGGTCGTTAAACTTGAGAAAGTATCCGAAGTTGAGTTAAAAGAAGCTTTTGTAACGAACCTGAAAACTGAAGATATTTTGAAAAAAGTTTACGATAATTATGACAAAAATTTTAAGGTTGATGAATATTATTTCTTAGTCAATTTTCAACAAAATTTATTATTTAACAATATCTATCAAGATTTTATTGATACAAATTTACAATTCAAATTCAAACGTGGTGATTTGAAAATCAAGTCGAACGGAATTGTGAATAATGAAATAAAAAGTGGTTGGCAACCAAATGCAAATATAAAATTATCAGAATATTTGAAGAGCTATTATTTGAAAGATGTTTATATTCAGTTATTTGTGAATAAACTAAATGATAAGTCTTTATTAGAAAATAATTTAACTATAACAAAATATGCTGATTCTTTTGTTTATGAAATTCACTTGAAAACGAGTTCAACTGATTATTATTTAATTATTGATAAGAAAACATTTGCAGTGATAGAATTTTCTTTAATATCTTATAATCGTGATAAAGAAGTTTCTCCCAATAATTTTTTGCGTGAAGGAAAAGTTTTTTATAAATATCGTCCTCATAAAGGGAATTGGGTTTTGAAGGAAACTTCTGCAATTTGGAATGTGACTTATGAAAAAGAAAATGAAAAAACCGATTTAGACATGAATTTTAGTATAATTGTGAATGATTATAGTTTAAAACCTTTTCCTGAATTCAACAAATCGGTGAATGAGAAAATGGACATTCGTAGAAGTTTTAAATAATCGATTTATGAAGAAGATATTTTACTTATTTACATTGTTTACGATTTGTTTAAATGCGCAAATTGTAAATCTAAAAATATTAGACCTTTCTGATAATTTACCACTTGATGATGCCGATGTATATTTCAAAAATTCAACAAAGAATTTTATTTCGGATATGGAAGGAAAAGCTATTGTTGATTTGAGTAATGTTTCGCAAACAGATGAATTAATCGTGTCGAAAAAAGATTACCAAGATGCGATCATCAACGTTTCTGATTTGAAATCTGAATTAACAATTAAACTTGAAAAAGTATCCGAAGTTGAATTAAAAGAAGCTTTTGTAACGAATTTAAAATCTGAGGATATTTTGAAAAAAGTAATTGAGAATTATGATAAAAACTTTAATACAGAACAGCATTTTTATAAAGTAAACTTTGTACTTGATGCAATAATGGATTCTGTTAATAGAGATATGATTGATGTTGATTTACAGTTCCGTTTCAAAAAAAATAATTTAAAAATACATTCAAATAATGTTGTGAATAGAAGAATTGTTGGAGAAGGAAGGCAATTAACATCATTGTATCATATGAATGAATATTTTAACCATATTTCTTTGTTGGAATTTGTCAAGAAAATGCAAGAAAGAACATCTGAAAATAAATATGACGAAAAAGTTATCATTTCTAAATATGCAGATAAGTACATGTATGAGATAGAATTGAAAAATCCAAAAGTTAATTTTGTTTGTAATTTTCTGATTGATAAAGAATCGTTTGCAATTGTAGAAAGTTTTACGAAAAGAGAAAATGAACATTCTGAGAAATTTGGATATACAATCCATAATAATGAGGTGATGTATAAATACAGACCCTATCAAAATAAATGGATTTTAAAGGAGAGTTTTAGAAATTGGAATTCAACTTTCTTGGAGAAAGATAAAAGTCAACATACAAATGACATGAAAATAAAGCTCGAAGTCAAAGATTTTAGCATACAACCATTTCCTGAATTCAACAAATCGGTGAACGAAAAAATGGATATTCGTAGAAGCTTTAAATAAAAAAAATCCAAGAAAATTATTTCTTGGATTTTATATTTTATTCAGTCTTTGGTTTGCGAACCACAGGTAAAATTTCACCTTTTTCTAAGCAATATTTTTGAACATCTTCCGACGGAATTTGTTTTGTGTAATCTACTTTTTCGACGATAAAACCTACATCTTCCAAACGTCTGTAATAATCTAAACCATAGACACGAACGTGATCGTATTGTCCAAATTTTTCTTTACGTTCTTCTTTTGTTGTAACCGTTGGATCTTCGTACGTTACATCACGTTGATACGAAATCGGAACTTGCAGAATTCCCCAACCTCCTGGTTTCATGACACGAAATAATTCGCTCATCGCTTTGTGATCGTCAGGAATATGTTCCAAAACGTGATTACAAAAAATGATATCAAATGTATCATCACCAAAAGGTAAATCGCAGATATCTGCTTTTACATCTGCCAAAGGCGATTCTATATCACTTGTGATGTATTCTAAATTCTTCATCGCACGAAAACGTTTGATAAAAGATTGCTCTGGAGCAATGTGCAAAACTTTTGCTTTTTCAGTAAAGAAAGACGTTTCATTTTTTAGGTACAACCACATCAAGCGATGTCTTTCTAATGAAAAAGTTCCGGGTGAAAGTACATTATCACGCTGTTTTTCGTAACCATAAGGCAACAAACTATAATAACCTTGTCCATCAATTGGGTCTACGAAGCGATTTCCTTTCATAAACCAAACTAAAACAGGACGAATAATATAACTACCTTGTATTAATAAAGGACGAGGTAGAATATTCATAATTTTTTTTAAAAGCTTTTTCACAAAAGTTTTCTTAAGGTTTGAATAAAAATGGTTTTTCTTCGTCAGATACGATTCCTAAAGCATCGTAAATAAACTGATAAGTTGACAATAATTTTGGTTCGCCATCTACCACACAAACATCGTGTTCGAAGTGAGCCGAATATTTATCATCGCGCGTTGTAACCGTCCAGCCATCTGGATGAAAGAAGACTTTTTCAGTTCCCATATTTACCATTGGTTCAATAGCTAACACCATTCCTTCTTCAATTTTTTTACCAGATCCACGACGTCCATAATTAGGAACTTGCGGTTCTTCGTGCATTTTACGACCTAATCCGTGTCCAACTAATTCACGAACGATTCCGTAACCTTCTTTTTCACAATATTGTTGAATTGCAAAACCGATATCACCTACGCGATTACCTTTTTTCATTTGTTCTATTCCTTTGAACATAGATTCTTTTGTAATGCGTAATAATTTTTCAGTTTCAGCATCTACTTCACCAACTGCAAATGTATAAGCGTGATCTCCGTAAAAATCATTCATATAAACACCACAATCTACCGAAACAATATCTCCTTCGTTAAGTGGTTCATCGTTTGGAATTCCATGAACAACTTGTTGATTTGGAGAAATACAAAGGTTTTTAGGGAAATCGTACATTCCTAAAAATGCGGGATACCCACCATTGTCGCGAATAAATTCGCCTCCTAATTTATCTAAATGATTGGTTGTAACACCAGGCATTACTTCTTTGGCTAACATACCCAAGGTTTTTGAAACCAATTGAGCGCTTAGGTACATTAGTTCTAATTCTTCTTTACTTTTTAAATGTATCATAATCCGAAAAATCCTCTTTTCTTTTTCTTCTCAGGAGCTTTTTGTCCGTTTGCGTGAACACTTAATTCAATCTTTTTTGTAATGATTTGATAAACGTCACTCCAACCTGGGAAACCTCCTAAATTTCTATCGTCGATAAAGATATCGGCATTTATTTTTCGACTTTGCGTATTTTTATCAAAATCCTCTCCGTCAAAACTATTGTTGATGGCATAAAACTCAATTCCATTTTTTTTACAGAATTCTACAGCCTCATCTAAGTATTTACCACTACGATAAGTCCATAAAGTAAGGCGATATCCGTCGTTTTGTAATTGTTTCAATGTTTCGAAAGCGAAGATTTTAGCTTTTCCAATTTCTGGATATTTATCATCTACCACAGTTCCATCAAAGTCAACAGCAATAATTTTATTAATCATGTTTGTAAGTATTTAAAGTTATTTAGGTTATTTTTTTTGAACAATAATGTTTCCGGTCATTTCAGTTGGAATTTCAATTCCCATCAAAGTTAAGATAGTTGGTGCAATATCTCCAAGTTTACCATGCTCAACATTCCATTCTATATTTTTCTGAGCCAAAATAAATGGAACAGGATTCGTTGTATGTTGCGTATTTGGCGATCCGTCTTCGTTTATCATAAAATCTGAATTTCCGTGATCGGCTAAAATTACCACATTGTAACCATGTTCTAAAGCTGCATTTACAATTTTTTCCGCACAAGAATCTACTACTTCGGCAGCTTTTATTGCTGCAGACATTACACCTGTATGACCAACCATATCTGTATTAGCGAAGTTAAGACAAATGAAATCCGCTGATTCTTTTTCGATTTCTGGTACAATTGCATTTGTAATATCATATGCTGCCATTTCTGGTTTCAAATCGTAAGTCGCAACATCTCTTGGCGAAGCACATAAAATACGAGATTCACCAACGAAAGGTTCTTCGCGACCACCATTGAAAAAGAAAGTTACGTGTGGATATTTTTCAGTTTCAGCAATACGAATTTGCTTACGACCAACATTCGCAATAACTTCTCCTAACGTATTTACAATATTTTTCTCGTCAAAAATTACCGCAACTCCAGTATATGTAGCATCATATTCTGTGAGAGTGATATATTTTAGATTTAATTTATGCATTCCAAATTCTGGAAAATCATGTTGCGTTAAAACTTCTGTGATTTCACGTCCACGATCAGTTCTAAAATTGAAACAAATCACTACATCATCATTCTCGATTTTAGCTTTTGGCTGATCATTTTCATCCGTTACAATAATCGGTTTGATGAATTCATCTGTCACGCCTTCATTATAAGATGCACGAATTGCTTCTAATGGATTTGTTGTTGTTTCACCAACTGCATTTACCATTGCATCGTATGCTAATTTCACGCGTTCCCAACGTTTATCACGATCCATTGCATAATAACGACCAGTAATCGAAGCGATTTCTCCTGTTGATTTTGTCATGTGGTTCATCAATTCTGTGATAAATCCTTCGCCAGATTTTGGATCGGTATCACGACCATCTGTGAAAGCATGTACAAAAACATTTTGTTGTAAACCTGATTGATTTGCTGCATCTAACAAACCTTTCAAATGATTGATATGTGAGTGTACACCACCATCAGAAACTAAACCGATGAAATGTACTTTTTTGTTATTCTCTAAAGCATATTGAAAAGCATCTTTTAAGATAGGTTCGTTTTGTAACGTTCCGTTTTCAGCCGCCATATTGATTCGAACTAAGTTTTGGAAAACTACGCGTCCAGCACCCAAGTTCATATGTCCAACTTCCGAATTACCCATTTGTCCTTCTGGTAAACCAACGGCTAAACCAAACGTATCCAACGTAGAATGTGGAAATTTCTCGAAACAGCTATCTATAAAAGGTGTATTTGCTTGCGCGATTGCAGAAACAGCAGGGTTTGGTCCAATTCCCCATCCGTCCAAAATCATTAATATTGCTTTATTGTTCATTTTTCTTGTAATAATTAAGCCCAAAGATAAGCATTCCTTGGGCTGAAAGTTTATTTTTTGTATGGTTTAATTTGCGACTTCACTGATGAATTTGATACGCATCAAACGTAATTCTTCTTCATCATAATCGTCACCAAATTCATCTAACAATGATGACATTGAGTCAGAATCTGCGTCCATCAAGAATTCATAAATTTCCTCTTGTTGATCTTCGTCCAAAACTTCGTCAATGTAATAATTGATATTTAATTTTGTTCCTTGATAAACGATACTTTCCATTTCTGAAAGCAAATCGCTCATCGTCATATTTTTTGCTTCCGCAACATCTTCAAGATTTAACTTTCTGTCTGTCGATTGAATGATATAAACTTTGTGACTCGATTTGTCAGCAACTTGTTTAATCACCATATCTTCAGGTCGAATAATGTCGTTGTCTTTAACATATTGCGCAATAAAATCTACAAATTCTTTCCCGAATTTCTGAGCTTTTCCTTCTCCAACACCAAATACATTTGTTAACTCCTTAACTGTTGTTGGATATTGCATTGTCATATCATCTAAACTCGAATCTTGGAAAACTGCAAAAGGTGGAATTTGATGTTTTTTAGAGATTTTTTTACGTAAATCTTTCAATTGTTTCAATAAAACATCATCAAAAGCAATAGGTGCAGAAGATGTTTCTTCTTTTTCAAAGCTACCTTCTGATAATAATTTTTTGAAATCAATATCTTCGGCAATTTCAAAAGAAGTTGGCTTACTAATGAAATCTTTTCCAGATTTGGTAATTTTTAAAATACCATATGATTCGATTTCTTTCTCTAATAAATTACGTACAATTAATTGGCGTAAAATAGATTTCCAATAATAATCTTCTTTTGCTTTTCCAATTCCGAAGAAATCTTCAGAGCTCAAATTATATGATTTTGTAATAGAAGTTTCTTTACCAACTATAACATTTACAACATCATTTAATTTTAATTTTTGATTTGTTTTCTGAACAACATCTAATGCAATTACTGCATCAACTTTTGCCTCAATCATTTTTTTAGGATTGCGCATATTGTCGTCCATATTTGCCCCTTCGCCGTTTTTGTCGTCGAATTCTTCTCCAAAATAATGTAACAAAAATTTACGACGCGACATCGAAGTTTCGGCATATGCTACAACCTCAGAAAGTAATTGCATTCCAACTTCGCGTTCTGCAACAGGTTTACTTGCTAAGAATTTTTCTAACTTTTCGATATCTTTATAATCATAGAAAGCAATACAAACACCTTCACCACCATCGCGACCTGCACGACCAGTTTCTTGGTAATAACTTTCTAACGATTTTGGCATATCGTAATGCATTACAAAACGTACATCTGGCTTGTCAATTCCCATTCCGAAAGCAATTGTAGCGACAACGACACTTGCATCTTCCATCAAAAACATATCTTGATGTTTGCTACGTGTTTTGGCATCTAAACCTGCGTGATAAGGAATAGCATTGATTCCGTTTACTTGTAAAAGTTGCGTAATTTCTTCAACTTTTTTACGACTCAAGCAATAAATGACACCAGATTTACCATCGTTTTGTTTGATAAATTTGATGATTTGTTTGTCTTGATCAACCTTTGGGCGGATTTCGTAAAATAAATTCGTACGATTAAAAGAATCTTTAAAAACTTTAGCGCTTTGCATTCCCAAAGTTTTCTGAATATCTTCTTGTACTTTTGGTGTTGCTGTTGCAGTTAAAGCAATAATTGGCGCATCACCAATTTTGTTGATAATCGCTTTTAGATTACGATATTCTGGTCGAAAATCGTGTCCCCATTCAGAAATACAGTGCGCTTCATCAATAGCAAAAAAAGAAATTTTTACCGATTTAAAGAAATCGATGTATTCTTCTTTTGTCAAAGATTCGGGTGCAACGTACAACATTTTAGTTACCCCATCTTTAATATCTGTCATAACTGTTTTCGTTTCTGACTTGTTTAAAGATGAGTTTAATACGTGGGCAATTCCATCATTTTCAGAAATTCCACGTATAGCGTCTACTTGATTCTTCATCAGCGCGATTAAAGGGGACACAATAATCGCGACTCCATCTGACATTAATGCCGGTAATTGATAACATAAAGACTTACCTCCTCCAGTTGGCATCAAAACAAATACATCTTCTTTATTTAGTAAGCTTGTAATGATTTCGTGCTGCTGTCCTTTAAATTGGTCGAAACCAAAATATTTTTTTAGGTAAGATGTTAAGTTTTTCGAAGTGGCTTCCATCTACACAAAAGACTAAAATTAATATTATAAATTAAATAGTTCCTATATTTGATAACTCTTAAATATACACATAAATTTTATATGATTTATATATAATTGAGTGTAAATAAAAAAGGAGAGTAAAAGTACGAAAAATTTTAAAAATAGACAATAGAAATTTTATTGTGGAAAATTCAGAATTAATACAAATAGCGCAAGGGGTATTTCGAGAAGAAATTCAAGCGCTGGAAGCAATAGCTTCTCGTATTAGCGAGTCTTTTGTTGATGCGGTAAATGCGATATATAACACGAAAGGAAAGTTGGTAGTTGTTGGAGTAGGAAAGAGTGCACACATTGCAAATAAAATTGTAGCAACCTTAAATTCTACCGGAACTCCAAGTCAATTTTTACATGCGACGGAAGCTATTCATGGCGATTTGGGTCTTGTACGACCAGAAGATGTGGTGATTTGTATTTCGAAAAGTGGAAATACGCCAGAGATTACATATTTGGCTCCGATTCTTAAACAATATGCTTCGGTTTTGATTGGATTGACATCAAATTTGAAATCAGAATTAGCAAAAAATTCAGACATTGTTTTGGATGTTAATATTGATAAAGAAGCTTGTCCCGTAAATTTGGCACCAACAACTTCTACAACGGCTCAATTGGTAATGGGTGATGCATTGGCGGTAGCTTTGATGAAATTGAGAGCGTTTACACAAAACGATTTTGCAAAATATCATCCAGGTGGAGCTTTAGGAAAACGATTATTGTGGACAGTAGAAAATATTGTTGATCCAGAAAGAAAACCTTTTGTGTATCCAGATTCTTCGATTACAGAAGTCATTAATTCATTAACATCAGGTCGTCATGGAATTACAGTTGTGATTGATAATGATAAAATTGTTGGTGTGATAACAGATGGAGATTTGCGCCGAATGTTATTAAATAATGAAACTTTTGCACATTTAACTGCGAAAGATATTGCTTCAATGAATCCGAAAACAATCAAAAAAGCTGAAAAAGCAAGAGAAGCTTTAGCGATTCTTCGTCACAACAGTATTGGACAATTGGTGGTGGTTGATGAAGAAAATCATTATTATGGAATTTTGGATATTCACTCAATTTTAAACGAAGGAATCGAATAAGCGTATGGCAGATAATACAAAATCGAGTATGTCATTTTTGGCTCATATTGGTGAGTTGAGAGGACATTTGGTTCGTTCTATTTTATCAATTGTGATTACATCTATTGCAGTCGCTATTTATTGGGACGAATTGGTGGAACATGTGATTATGGCTCCATTAAAATCAACTTTTCCAACGTTTGATATTTTTAATCAATTTGGTGAATTAACAGGTTTCGGAAAAATTTATACCGAATCATTTGATATTTCGAAAGAATTGACCAATCTTAATCCATCAGGACAGATCACTTCACAATTTTTTGCAGTAATTGTGTGTGGTGTAATTATCGCAATTCCTTATATTATTTTTGAAATTTGGCGATTTGTAAAACCAGCATTAAAAGAAGCTGAACGAAAATATGCAGGATTTACCATTTTCGCTGTTTCGTTTTTCTTTGTAACAGGAGTCTTATTTAGTTACTATATGTTGCTACCATTGTGTACACAATTTTTATTCACTTACGATCCTTTTGGTGTAGGAAATACATGGACGTTGCCAAGTTATATCGATTTATTTGTTCAATTATTATTATCGATGGGAGTTATGTTTTTGATGCCTGTTTTCGTTTACTTCTTAACGAGTATTGGAATCTTAACACCAAAATTTTTGAAAGAATACCGTAAACACGCATTTATTGTTGTATTAGTGATTGCAGCTGCAATTACACCAAACGATGTGTACAGTATGATTTTAGTTACAATTCCTCTTTGGTTATTGTACGAACTAAGTGTATTGGTTTCAAATTCAGTTTATAAAAAACAATTGAAAGCGAAAAGTAACGACTTAGTAAAGAATTAACAATGTTATGCTTGCATAATAAAATAAATTAGTTATTTTTACATAAAAGAAAAAGTAAACACAAAATTATGAAGATATTAGTTTGTATTAGTAGTGTACCAGATACTACAGCAAAAATCAACTTCACAGCTGACGGAAAATCATTTGATAAAAATGGTGTTCAGTTCGTTATTAACCCGCACGACGAATTTAGTTTAAATAAAGCAGTAGAGTTACAAGAAAAACAAGGAGCTACTGTTACAATTTTAACTGTTGGAGATGCAACTGTAGATCCAGTTATGCGTAAAGCTTTAGCGATTGGTGCGAATGATGGAATTCGTATTGATGCTGATGCTCGCGATGATTTCTTTGTTGCTACACAAATCGCAAAAGCTGCTAAAGATGGTGGTTTTGATTTAGTATTGACAGGAAAAGAATCAATTGATTATAATGGAGGTTCTGTACCAGGATTAGTTGCTGCAATGTTAGATTATGGTTTTGTAAACGGATGTATCGGTCTTGATGTAGAAGGTTCTTCTGCAAAAGCTGTTCGTGAAATTGACGGAGGAAAAGAAACTGTAGAAGTTACTTTACCAGCTGTTATCGCAGGACAAAAAGGATTGGTTGACGAGGCTGCATTAAGAATTCCTAATATGCGTGGAATTATGCAAGCGCGTACAAAACAAATCGCAGTTGTTGCACCAGAAGCGACAGAAACTAAAGTTGAAGTTGTTGGTTATGTAAAACCTGCTGAAAGAGGTAATGTAACATTAATCGACAAAGACAATGTAGCAGAATTGGTAAGATTATTACACGAAGAAGCTAAAGTAATCTAATTATTCACCTAAAAAGAAATTAAAAAATGGCAATTTTTGTATACGCAGAGTCACACGACGGAAAATATAAAAAAGCAGGATTAGAAGCAGTTTCTTACGCAAAAGCTACAGCTGATGTTGCTGGAGATACTGTTACAGCAATCGTTTTTGGAAATGCTACTGCTGACGAATTATATAAATATGGAGCATCTAAAGTAGTTAAAGTTGATAATGCAGCTTTAGCAAAATTTGATGCAAATTCTTACGCAAAAGCTTTGGCTGAAGTTGCTCAAGGAGATGTTGTGGTTTTACCATCAACAAACGAAGGAGCGACTATAGCACCAGTTTTAGCATACAAAACAGGAGCATCTTTAGTAACAAATGTAGAAAAATCTCCAACAGCAGTTTCTCCATTCACAGTTGCACGTAAAGCATTCTCTGGAAAAGGAGTAGAAACTGTTGCAGTTTCAGGAAAAGTTGTAGTTACAGTTCTACAAAACGCATTCGGAGCAAAAGAAAATGCAGTTTCAGGTTCAGAAGAATCAGCTTCAGTATCAGTTTCTGATGCAGATGCAAAAGTAAAAGTTGTTTCAACAGAAATGGCTTCTTCTGATAAAATCGATTTGAAAGAAGCGGATATTGTTGTTTCTGCAGGTCGTGGAATGAAAGGTCCTGAAAACTGGGGAATGATCGAAGATTTAGCAAAAGTTTTAGGAGCTGCTACAGCATCATCTAAACCAGTTGCTGATATTGGTTGGAGACCGCATGCTGAGCACGTAGGACAAACAGGAAAAGCAATTGCGCCAAATTTATATATCGCAGTTGGTATTTCAGGAGCTATTCAGCACTTAGCTGGAGTTAATGGATCTAAAACAATTGTTGTCATCAACAATGATCCAGAAGCGCCTTTCTTCAAAGCAGCAGATTACGGAATCGTAGGAGATGCTTTTGAGATTGTTCCTAAATTAACTGAAGAGTTAAAAAAATATAAAGGTCAAGCTTAATCATTTTAAGCTTATAAATTCAATCCGAATCATTTAGGTGGTTCGGATTTTTTTTATTCATTAAAAAAAGATTAAATATTCATCAGTTTTTCATAGATTTACGCCCAAATGGACAATTTAATTAGATTAAATATTAAAGGAATATCTTACAGTCAAACTCAGACTGGCGCATATGCGTTGATTCTAGAGGAAAATGTAGGAGGAAGAAAGTTGCCAATTATTATTGGGAGCTTTGAGGCACAATCAATCGCATTAGCTTTAGAGAAAGATATTAATCCACCTCGTCCATTAACACACGATTTGTTTATTTCATTAGGAAAAGAATTTCAATTGAATGTTGATTCTATTTATATTTATAAATTAGAAGATGGCGTTTTCTATTCGAATATTATTTTTGTAAATAATGATGGACAACGTGCCGAAATTGATTCGAGAACTTCTGATGCAATTGCGTTGGCTGTTCGTTTCAATGCACCTATCTATGCCTATGATAATGTTGTAGAAAAAGCTGGAATTCATTTGGACGTTATTGAAGAAGAAGAAAATATACGTCGCGCAGCAAATAACTTTGAAGATGATTTGGATATCTTGGCTGGTTTGGAAAATGATTTGTCTGATATCAATGAATATGAAGGTTGGACAAAATCTGAACTTGAAACTGAGATGGAAAAAGCTGTGAAGAATGAAGATTACGAATTGGCAGCTCGCCTTCGTGATCAAATCGATAACATGGGAAACTAATAACTATTTCAAATAATTATGTCTGTAAAGCTTAGACTTACAATCATGAGTTTCCTTGAGTTTGCGGTATGGGGAGCATACCTAACCTCTATGGGAAATTACTTAGGATCAGTTGGCTTAGGTCCAAAAATTGGTCTTTTTTACGCGATGCAAGGTATTGTGTCGATTTTTATGCCCGCGATAATGGGTATTGTAGCGGATAGATGGATTCCTGTACAACGTTTGTTGGGATTGAATCATTTATTAGCTGCACTTTTTATGTTTGCAGCAGGTTATTATGGAATGACAGCTGGAAACAATGTAGATTTTACAATAATCTTCGCACTTTATTCGGTTAGTGTGGCGTTCTTTATGCCAACAATAGCCCTTTCTAACTCAACAGCCTACACAATTTTAAAACAAAATAATTTAGACACAATCAAAGCTTTTCCTCCAATCAGAACGTTTGGAACAGTTGGTTTTATTGTAGCGATGTTATTTGTTAATTTCTCTGGATTTAAAGATGGTGTTTTTGGATTTAACTTTTCAAGTGATCCAACATTCGTAAGTTTTCAATCCAATTATTATCAGTTCTTTGTATCTGGATTTTTAGGAGTTATATTGTTTTTATACAGTTTCTTATTACCTAATTGCCCAGTTAACAAAAGTTCTGAAAAACAATCTATTTCTGATGCATTTGGTTTAAAAGCTTTTGCATTATTTAAAGATAGAAAAATGGCAATTTTCTTTATCTTTTCAATGCTTTTAGGCGTTTCTTTGCAAATTACAAATGGATATGCAAATCCATTTATCACAACGTTTAAGGATATTCCAGATTATGCCAATACGTGGGGAGCAAGTAATGCAAATGCTTTAATTTCGTTGTCTCAAGTTTCTGAAACATTGTGTATTTTATTAATTCCTTTCGTGCTAAAACGATTCGGAATCAAAATCGTGATGTTGATGGCAATGGTAGGTTGGGTCTTACGTTTCGGATTATTTGGATTAGGAGATCCAGGATCTGGTGTTTGGATGTTTATCTTATCAATGATTGTTTACGGAATCGCTTTCGATTTTTTCAATGTATCAGGTTCGTTGTATGTAGACAAAGAAACAAACGAAGAAATTCGTTCTTCTGCACAAGGAGTTTTTATGATGATGACCAATGGTTTTGGAGCAACAATCGGAATGTTAATTGCACAATACATCGTGAATCATTTAGTGTATAGTCAAACTGATTTGACATTGCAGCTAGAAGGATGGAGACATTCTTGGTTTATTTTCGCAGGCTACGCATTAGTTGTTACGGTATTGTTCGCAATTGTGTTCAAATACAAACACAATCCAGACGAAGTACAAGATGTAAAACATTAAGGTGTAAAAAATATAAAAGCAAGAATCAAAATTCTTGCTTTTTTTATGCACGAAAGTTTCTAATCTATTCTTTTATACGTCACAAACGAGTAAGCATATGGATGTTTTTCATCTTTTTTGAAATCTTCTCGTTCTACTTCTTCCCATTCGTCCAAGTCTATTTCTGGGAAATAAGTGTCTCCATCAAATTCGTGATGAACTTCTGTGATGTACAAAATATCAGTAAATTCCATCGCTTGTTTGTAAATATTTCCACCACCGATAATGTAAATATCATCGTCAATTTTTTTCGCAACTTCTATTGCTTTTGGTAAAGAAGACGCAATTTCGATACCTTCTGTATTCCAATTCTGATCTCTTGTCACAACAATATTGGTACGATTTGGTAAAGGTCTACCCAATGATTCGAACGTTTTTCGTCCCATAATAATAGGATGCCCAGAAGTTATACTTTTGAAATGTTTCAGATCATTTGGTAAATGCCAAATCAAATCATTTTTTGCACCAATTACGTTGTTGCTTGCTTTTGCTACTACAATGTTTATCATAAGTTATAAGGTAAAAAAAGCTATCCTCTTGCAAGGATAGCTTAACAAATATAATAATTTTAGTGAATTATTTCATTTTATTTATAGCATCTTGTAATTGCTCCACTTGTTTTGCAATAGTTGCTGATTTAATTGTTTTTGCAGCATTCGTTTTTACTTGCAATGCTTTTTCAGCCATCATTTTCACAGCTTGTCCTGCTTGTGGATTTTGTTCATTCAAATATGGATAATAACGCGAATATGTTTTAGCAATTTCAGCCGTTGCATCTGGCGTATCATTATTCATAATCCAATTGAAAGCTTGTTCAGCAATTTTTCCTTTTTCTGGATCTTGGAATTTTACGAATTCATACATCGCAGCAGATTCAGAAATTAAAGCAGCTTTATCCAATTGATTATTTTTAATCCAAGTCGGAACTAATGCCATTGCTAAATCTGGCGAACCTTTAATTACTTCATTATCAAGATTAGTTGTTAAATCATTAATTTTTGAAGGATTATTTTTTAAGATTCCTGTTAATGAGGCTCCTTGAACACTAAATGAAGGGCTTTTTGAAGCTTTCTCGAAAATTGCTACATCATAAATATTGGCATCATTCAAAGCACTTAAAGCAGCCGCTTGAACCAATGTTTTAGGATCATTAGAAGCCAATTGTTTTAATTTTGATGAAGCTTTATCAACAATCGTTTTTGATTTTGTGTCCAATTTATGAATCGCATAAATTCTTAATCCATCAAATGAATCATCTAAAGCATTAACCAAGGCATCAGCCGCTTTTGGATTAGTTGCTTGCGCATTTGCCATTGCTTCAATCGCTAATAAACGTGTCGTGTAATTTCCTTTTCCAGCTTTGTATTGCGCAATAAAATCTTCAACAGGTTTTTTATCGTCGATATCTGCTAATAAAACTTGATCCGCATTTGGAATAACGACATCAGGTTTTTGGTTTGCTGCAAATTCGAAAACAGTTTCGGCTTGTTTTGGAACCCAAACTTGTTGACGCGTTGTTTTTCCATTTTCGACAATATCAATCGCAAAAGGAAATTCAAATAATTTTGAAGCATCTTGACGAACAACAACTTTTATTTTTTTATTTGCTGAAGAATAATCTGAAACAACTGTTAATTTTGGATGACCATTTTCGTAATACCATTGATTGAAAAACCAATTTAAGTCACGACCAGAAACTTCTTCCAAAGCTAAGCGTAATTGTGCAGATTCAGCTTTTCCGTATTCATTATCTTTCAAATATTTGTTCAAACCTTTGAAGAAAGCATCATCTCCTAAGAAGTTTCTCAACATATGTAAGATAATTCCACCTTTGTTGTACGAAACACCATCAAACATATCTTCGCGAGAATTGTAATGAACTCGAACCAAATTTTTCGTTGGTCCATCGCCTTGTTTATAACCAAACATTTCGTTGTAACGATGCTCATCCGCTTTCTCTTTTCCGTATTTATATTCAAACCATAAATATTCAGAATAATTAGCAAACGATTCATTCACTGTTAAATTTCCCCAACTTTCAGCCGTAACTAAATCTCCAAACCAATGGTGAAATAATTCGTGCGCAATAACATATTCAGCAGTGTTTTCATCGACTAATTGACCAGCTTTTTGCTGAACACCATCATGAAATAAAGAAGCTGTTGTATTTTCCATAGCTCCAGAAACATATTCGCGAGCCGTCATTTGTGCATATTTATCCCAAGGATAAGGATAGTTTAATCTATCAGAAAAGAACTGAATCATTTCTGGTGTATTACCAAAAATTTGCTTTGCAACATCTTTATATTCTGGTTCTACGTAATAATCAACATTGATATTTTTCCATTTATCATTGATGACTGCGTAATCTCCAATCCCGAAAAAGAATAAATATGGCGCATGTTTTTTATCAAATTTCCAATAATCAGTTTTTGTTCCGTCCGAATTTTTCTTCGAAGATTTCATTGTTCCATTTGATAATGAAACATATTTATCAGGATATGTTAACGTGATTTCTTGTGAAGTTTTTTGATTCGTTTTATCAATTGTCGGGAACCAACAAGAAGAAGATTCAGTTTCGCCTTGTGTCCAAATTTGAGTTGGATAATTTGGTCGTTCACCTTTTGCATTGATAAAATAAACACCTTTTGCATCGTTTATGGCCGCACTTCCTTCTTGTTTTACTTCGTTTGGACGCGCTGTATACTTGATGTAAAGTGTATATTCTTGATCTTTTTTGTATTCTTTATCCAAATCGATGACTAATTGTAAATCATCGTATTTATAATTTAATTTTTTTTTTGTAGCACCATTTACCAAAGCGACTTCGCTAATCAACATTGCTTTTGCGTCTAATGTAACTTTGTTTGTAGCATAGAAATGTGGTTTCAATGTTACCCAAGCTTCACCTAAAACGTGCTCTTTTGCATAATCAAATTTAAGATCCAATTTGGTATGAACAAGATTATTAATTCGTTCTGCTTCTGCACGATAAATATCTAATTTGTTCGTTTGGTTTTCGTTATAACTCGGCGGTGGCGTCATTACTTGCGCATAAGTAAGACTTGATATAATAAAGGCTGATGAAAGCCAAAGGATTCGTTTTTTCATCGTAAAAATTTATTTCTATTGGTTGATAATTTTCTCGAAAAGTTACAAAAAAAGCCTCCAATTTGGAGACTTTAAGTGTTTTTTTATGATTAAACTGCTACAATTCCTTTGATGTGAGGATGAGCTTGATAATTTTCTAATTCGAAATCTTCGTATGTAAAATCAAAAATATCCTTTACATTCGGATTGATTTTCATTGTTGGAAGAGGAAAAGGTTCGCGTGTTAATTGTAGTTCAACTTGTTCAAAATGATTTTTGTAAATATGTGCATCTCCAAAAGTATGCACAAAATCGCCGACTTCTAAATCACAAACTTGTGCAACCATCATTTGTAATAACGCATATGACGCAATATTGAATGGAACACCTAAGAAAATATCTGCACTACGTTGATACAATTGCAACGATAATTTTCCATCATTCACATAAAACTGAAAAAATGCATGACATGGAGCTAAAGCCATTTGATCTAATTCTCCAACATTCCAAGCAGAAACTATAATTCTACGTGAATCAGGATTATTTTTTATTTGATCAATCGCAACTTTAATTTGGTCAACAACTTCTCCATTTGGTTTCCCCCATGAACGCCATTGATGACCATAAATAGGACCTAAATCACCATTTTCGTCAGCCCATTCGTTCCATATTCTTACACCATTATCTGTTAAATATTTGATATTCGTATCACCTTTCAAAAACCACAACAATTCGTAGATAATCGATTTTAAATGTAATTTTTTAGTCGTCACCAAAGGGAAACCTTTCGACAAATCGAAACGCATTTGGTAACCAAAAATACTTTTAGTTCCTGTTCCCGTTCTGTCTTCTTTAAAAGCGCCTTCTGCTAAAACCTTTTTACATAAATCGTGATATTGTTGCATTTTGAGTATATTTAACCTTTCAAATTTAGTGATTTTTTTTAGAATGAAAATTAGTTTAATTTTTACAATTTTAGTGCTTTTTATGTTTTTTGCTTCGTATAGCAAATCAGATTTTGGACGAAAAATTGCGCAACATTTTTATTTCCAAACTTTATTTAATGTTGTTTTGGTGGTTGTTTTTGTGTCAAAAATTGTTCATATCAAACTAAATTTAATCTCAATGATTTCGCTAATTGTTATTGGTTGCATGTTGTATATGAGCTTTCCAAATTATTTACAACAATTGAAGAGAAGGATAGGTAAATAGTTACGTATAATTTTTTATCTTTGCACTTATGAAAAACGAAGCGGGAATTTTTGGTTTAAGACCAGTAATAGAAGCGATTGAAGCAGGGAAAACAATCGACAAAATTTTTATTCAAAAAGGTTTACAAGGTGAAATTTTTTCTGAATTGAGAAAATTAATCACTGAATATGAAATTCCTGTAAGTTATGTACCTGTAGAAAAACTAAATCGTTTTACAGGAAAAAATCACCAAGGAGTCTATGCATTTATTTCGCCAATCGAATTTGATTCAATCGAAAATGTATTACCTCAAATTTGGGAACAAGGAAAAACACCTTTTATCTTGATTTTAGATCGTGTTTCTGATGTTCGTAATTTTGGTGCAATCGCTCGTACAGCAGAATGTGTTGGTGTTGATGCAATTATTATTCCAGCAAAAGGTTCGGCTTCTGTAAATGCAGATGCGATCAAAACTTCGACAGGGGCGTTGTATAATATTCCGGTTTGTAAAGAAGGAAATTTAGTGAATGTTATTAAATATTTACAATCGGCTGGAATCTCAATTTTTAGTGCTTCTGAAAAATCAGCAGAATTTATTTATGATGCAGATTTCTCTGTTCCTGCAGCTATTGTGATGGGAAGTGAGGAAGATGGTGTTTCGGATTCTATTATTAAAATTTCGGATAAAATTATTAAATTGCCTATGGCTGGACAAACTGCTTCATTGAATGTTTCGGTTGCGGCTGGAGCGATTTTGTACGAAGCTGTTCGCCAAAGAATGTTACAAGATTTATTTTAAAAACATATAACGATGACCTATTCTACTTTTATTGGATTTTTGTTGATTGCGATTAGCGTTGCAATGTACTATTTTACAAATTTAGATATCTCAAGATTATTTGCGGACAAAGAATTTTTAGTCGGAATAACAGGAGGTGCTGGAGTTGGATTTATACTTGGTGGATTCTTAGGTTGGTTGTACAAATACAAAGCAGTGAACAAAGCGAATGCAGAAATTGCAAACGAAGAAAAACGTAAAGTTGCAGAACAAAAAGCACAAGAAGCAGCTGCAAAAGAGCAAGCAAAGTTAGATGCGCAACAAGAAAAAGAAGAATCAGGTTTATTGTAAAATATAAATTAGATAAAATAAAAACGGTCGAAAATTAATTTTCGACCGTTTTTTTATGTTGTATTTCTTGGTAATAAAAACAAGGAACTAAAATTAATAAAAACATGGGCTGAATGAGAAATCTTCTCACATAAAATAAAACCATTTCGCCTGATGAAAAATGTGTTGAAATCAAATAATTATAGATTGGTAAAAGAACGATTAATCCGATAATCATAATAATGATAGAGAATTTAACGTAACTTTTTTTCCAGAAAATAAACCAAACAATTAATACCGTTAATAATGTATTAATTAGATAGCGAACCATCAGACTTGCGTTTAATTTTGGTAAATCAATTTCAGGAAATTTTGAATGTCCAACAAAATGAAAGTATTCTAAGAAAGGATCATAAAATAAAATATCTTCAAATTTTCGGACTAATATTAATCCAAAAACAAGTAAAACTGCAATTGCATAACGTAAATATTTATTTAGCATTTTGCTTATTGTATTTTGTTACAAAAAATTTGATCCAAACAATCCAAAGAATCACGATTGAACCATAAATAATTGCAGGGAATAGATAATCGTGCGCCATTTTACCATATTCTGCGTGGTATCTAAAAATATAATTTAACAACATAATTCTCGAAATATTCATCACAAAAAGAATTGCTAAACCAGACAAAATAAACAAAAAAGTTTGTTTGAAATTCGTGTAAAAAGCAACGATAAACGCTATGAAAATTATCAAAATAGAAATCGCATTACAACCTTCATTTACAATAGACGCGACTTGTCCGTCCATTACCAAACGCATCCAAGGTTGGTTTTCTGCAATATTAGAAAAAGTAAAAAAACCACATTTGTTCAAACCAAAAGCTGTTACATCAGATGTTAATTTTGTAAATGGATCAGGGGTATTGTGCGGTAAATATTGATCCAAATACAATTTATAAGCTAAACTTAAAATAATGTAAGTTCCTAAAAAACGTGCAAGGAATAACAATAAAGGTTTAAATTCTTTCATTTGGTTAAAAAATCTTGAACAAATATAAATGAAAAACGTCAACTTTTGATTAAGTTATGATTAATCAATAAATTTGCTTTTTTAGAAGTAACAAAATGCAAGATTTACATAAACGCGTGGATGTCATAATTGATAGCGCAATTTCTACGGAAGATAGATTACAAAAGATTTGTCAATTGTTGAGTGACGAAGTTGAATACTATAATTGGGTGGGATTTTATTTCAAGAATGGAGATAAAAATGAACTAAAACTTGGACCTTATGTTGGTGCAGCTACCGATCATACAATAATTCCTTATGGTAAAGGAATTTGTGGGCAAGTGGCAGAATCTAACGAAACTTTTGTTGTGCCAGACGTTTATGCACAAGATAATTATTTGGCTTGTTCAATAGAAACGAAAGCTGAAATTGTTGTTCCAATTTTCAAAAATGGAGAAAATATTGGTCAAATTGATATCGATTCGCACAAAATTAATCCGTTTACAGAAGACGATACAAAGTTGTTAGATTACGTTTGTCAGCGAGTTTCAGAAATTATTTAAGCAATGATTGATTTAATTTTAAAATATTTTCCTGATTTAACGGAAAAACAAATCGAACAATTTTCGAAAGTTGGTGATTTGTACAAAGAATGGAACGATCAAATCAATGTTGTTTCTCGAAAAGATATTGATGAAATTTATACGAACCATATTTTACATTCTTTAGCGATTGCAAAAGTGATGGAGTTTGCAGACGGTTCTTCTGTTCTTGATGTAGGAACTGGGGGAGGTTTACCAGGAATTCCGTTGGCAATTTTGTTTCCGAATGTTCAGTTTTATTTGGTAGATTCTATCGGGAAAAAAATCAAGGTTGTAAAAGGTGTGGCTGATGGTTTAGGTTTGACGAATGTAAAAGCTGAACAGAAGCGTGCCGAAGAGTTGACAGATAAATATGATTTTGTTGTTTCTCGTGCGGTAACAGCAATGCCAAGATTTGCGGAATGGATTCGCGGGAAATTCAAAAAAGAAGCGATTAATCCTTTTCCTAATGGCTTATTATATCTAAAAGGAGGTGATTTGACAGAAGAATTAGCAGGTTTTCCAAATGCTGTTTTGTTTGATATTCAAAACTTTTTTGACGAAGATTTCTTCGAAACGAAAAAAGTCGTTTATTTAGAAAAGAAAGATATTTAAATAATTGAAAAATAAGTTGATAATATTTATTAAATCTTTTTATTAGTGAAAAAATATTTTAAAATTATAGTATCAATTTTCATTTTATTTATTTTAAATAGTTGTAGTTATGTGTCGTTTTTCTTCGTTCAGAACTATAAAAATGAGGATGTAAAAATTGATATTAAATTCGATCATATTATTGATGAGAATATATCTAAAAATATGCCTATACTTTTTACGAGTAATGTTAAAAATGTGAAAGATTTTAATAATGATGTCAATAAAATAAAGTTAGAATATACAAAAATTGACGAAAGCACGATTTCTGTTATTCTACCTAAAAATTCAATTACGAAAATTGATAATGCTATTAATAAAAAAACGAATGTCAAAGAAATTGTGTTTTTCTCTAATAATCAATTGATTAAGTTGGGTGAAAATGAAATTTTGAAGAATTCTAAATCTAATAAATGGGGTATTGTATACCATTTAAAATAAATATTGTACAATGTAATGTTTAGAAAAGAAAGATATTTAATTTATAGAAATTATATACTTGAAAACCGAAGTCAATTCGATTTCGGTTTTTTATTTTAACAATTATTGAATTAATCCAAAAAATGAATCTTTAAAACGTTATTTTATCCAATACTTTAAGTTCTTTTTAAGAGGTTTTCTCGTCAAAATTCACTATATTTGTTTGTTTTAAAAAGTTAGAGACATATTATGAGTAATAACACATATACGGCGGATAATATCCAAGCGTTAGAAGGAATGGAGCACGTACGTCTTCGTCCATCGATGTACATTGGTGACGTCGGAGTTAGAGGATTACACCACTTAGTTTACGAGGTTGTTGATAACTCTATTGATGAAGCTTTAGCAGGATACTGTGATACAATCAAGGTAACAATTTTAGAAGGAAACTCGATTCGTGTAGAAGATAACGGACGTGGTATTCCTGTCGACTTACATAAAAAAGAAGGAAAATCTGCATTAGAAGTTGTAATGACGAAAATTGGTGCAGGTGGTAAGTTTGATAAAGATACGTACAAAGTTTCTGGAGGTTTGCACGGTGTTGGAGTTTCGTGTGTTAATGCACTTTCTAACCATTTATCGGCAGAAGTTTTCAAGAACGGAAAACAATATATTCAGGAATATTCGAAAGGGAAACCTTTGTACGATGTAAAAGAAGTTGGAACGACTGATAAAAGTGGTACAACAGTAACTTTTACGCCAGATGATACAATTTTCCAAGAAGTACAAACATATAACTATTCTACTTTAGCAAATCGTTTGCGTGAGTTAGCTTTCTTGAACAAAGGAATCAATATTGTATTGGTTGATGAACGCGAAAAAGATGCTGAAGGAAATCCTGTTACAGAAACTTTTCATTCTGAAGAAGGATTAAAAGAATTTGTTGAGTTTATTGATGGTAGCCGCGAATCTATCATGGACAAAGTAATCTTTATGGAAGGAGAACGTGATGGAATTCCAGTTGAGGTTGCAATGCGATACAATACATCGTATAACGAAAATGTACATTCGTATGTAAATAATATCAATACACATGAAGGTGGAACACATTTATCTGGTTTCCGTCGTGCGTTGACACGTACATTGAAAAAATATGCAGAAGAAAACTTTAATCTTGCAAAAGAAAAAGTTGAAATCGTTGGTGATGATTTCCGTGAAGGATTAACAGCGGTAATTTCGGTAAAAGTAATGGAGCCTCAATTTGAAGGACAAACGAAAACGAAATTAGGAAACTCTGAAGTTTCTCCTGCGGTTGATAAAATCGTAGCAGAAATGTTAACGAATTTCTTAGAAGAAAATCCAACAGAAGCAAAACAAATTGTTGATAAAGTAATTTTAGCAGCAAAAGCTCGTCAGGCAGCGAAGAAAGCTCGTGAAATGGTACAACGCAAAAACCCAATGGGAGGAAGTGGATTGCCAGGAAAATTAGCGGATTGTTCTTCTCGTAAACCAGAAGAGTCTGAGTTATTCTTAGTCGAGGGAGATTCTGCCGGAGGAACGGCAAAACAAGGTCGTGATCGTCATTTTCAAGCAATTTTACCATTACGTGGTAAAATCTTAAATGTTGAAAAAGCGATGGCGCACAAAGTTTTGGATAACGAAGAGATTAAAAATATATATACAGCTTTAGGTGTAACAATTGGAACTGAAGAAGATTCGAAAGCACTTAATATTGCAAAATTACGTTATCATAAGGTTGTAATTATGACCGATGCCGATGTCGACGGTTCTCACATCGCGACATTAATTTTAACATTCTTCTTCCGTTACATGAAAGAATTGATTGAGCAAGGACATATTTACATTGCAACGCCACCTTTATATTTAATCAAAAAAGGTGCGAAAGCAGAATATGCTTGGGACGAAAAAGATCGTGAACGTTTAACTGCAGAATTCTCTACAGATGGTTCTGGTAAAGGAGTTACAATTCAACGATACAAAGGTCTTGGGGAAATGAACGCGGAGCAATTATGGGATACAACACTTAATCCAGAGCACAGAACGTTGCGTAAAGTAACGATTGACAATGCGACAGAAGCAGATCGCGTGTTCTCTATGTTGATGGGTGATGATGTACCGCCTCGTCGTGAGTTTATCGAGAAAAATGCACACTATGCAAAAATTGATGTTTAATCAGTTTTAGAAATTTATAATAACAAAAAATCCAGCTTTTCAGCTGGATTTTTTTTGTTGTATTTTATTTTATCCCAAATTGTTGAACCATCCAATGCTCAGAATGATTTTTAACTAAGTCATTTTTTATTTTCTCATCTTTTGATGATAAGTATTTATAGACTTTTAAAGGTATAGAATTTGGAAAACTTTTAAGACTTGATTCAATTAAATTTGCAGATTCTTTTGATTGGTTATCTAAGCTTAAAGCTTCAATATTATAAATTAATACAATAACAGGAATGTCACTATAGGTGTTTTTAATTTCTTCTTGTAAATCATTTATTAACTCTAATTGAAATTTTGAATCAGGTATACTTCCATTAGCAACAGCATCACTTATATTATTTTGATATGCTATAAACATATCCAAAATTTGTTTGTTCTTTGAATCTTTATTCGCATAAAAATCGGTAATTTTCTTAAGTGTTTCAGGCTTTATACCACCTGCGTCAGATTGTAGCATCTCGTCATAAAAGTTGTTGAGAAGATTGTAAACAGTTTTATCATTCTTATCGATTTTAGAATCCTTTTTTAATTCTTTAATAAAACTATTATATGCTTCAGTTTTTTGTGCAATTAAATTTGATGATATAATTATAAAGAAAATGATAACTATTTTTTTCATGTTTAGTTAAATTTTCAACAAATATATATTCTACTCCGAAATAATCAAAGTTGTTGGAACATTGGAAATCCAAATGCTTTTTGTTTCGATAAGGTTTTTCCAACTTTCCATACTAATCATCATCAAATCCATTTCATCCAAAAACTCTTTATCCAGTTGTTGTTTGTACGAAAGACTAATATGATTTGGAGCAATATTTTCGATACTACGAATAATTTCTTTTACTTCTGAATGACGTTTTGTGTAACCGCTCACGTCTACAATAATAATTTGAGATTCGCTATTCGAGATTAAACGTTGTGCATATTTCAGTAAATCGGCATCTTTATTCCCGAAAAGTGGAAGAAAAACTTTTTCTGCTTTTGTGAAATTTTTGTCCAAAACAATTCCAACAGGAACGGTTGATTTGTTCAATAATTGTTTCGTTCTTTCATTGAAAATTGAATGATCAAACATGTTTTCTTTTCCAGTAACTTGACCAATTAAAATATCTGGATCAATAATTTTAGTTGTAAATCCTAAAATATTTCCTAACAACGAACCCGAATAAATAGAATTTCTTACACCCATCAACATCAAATCGTAATCACCTTTTTGCGCAACATCAACGGTGTCGAAAACCATATCAGTAGACACTTTGAACATGGTTGTTACATCTTGGTGTAACTCTTCGGAAACCTCAATAATCGGTTCGAAAATTTCTGCTTCTCTATCCTCAAGATTGAAATGTTGCACTTCGCTACTTTTCATCACATGAATTGCAGAAACAAGTGAATTTTCGTCTTGTTTTTTGATAAAGCTATTAGCTATTCGCAATAATTCAGCACCTTTTTCGGGTGTTTGAAAATCAATTAAAATTTTATATTTCTGACTTTGACTAATTTCAGAAAGTTCATTTTCTGTTTTTTGTTTGCGGAAAATCCAATTGATTAAATCCAAAGCTGGACCTGTCATAAAAGTTGTGACCAAAGCCATTATCACCATCATAGCGAAAACTTCTGGTGTTAAAACCCCTAAATCATATCCAATGTTTAGCACGACTAATTCCATCAAACCTCGTGTATTCATCAAAGCACCGATAGTCAAACTATCTTTCCAGTTTTGTCCAACAAATTTAGCGGCGACCGCACTTCCGACAAATTTTCCTGTTACAGCTACCAAGATAATCAATCCAGCTGTTTGCCATAAATGTGGACTATCTAATAATCCAATTTGTGTTCTTAAACCTGTAAAAACAAAGAACAGCGGAAGTAATAAAACTAATGAAACATCTTCTATTTTTTCGATGAATAAATTTCTGAATTTTACATTTTCAGGCATAATTGTTCCAGCTAAAAAAGCTCCAAATAATGCATGAATTCCAATGATTTCGCTTAAATATGAAGAAATAATTAAGACCAAGAAAAAGATTCCTATGATAGGTTTTGTAAGCGTTGTTTTGCTCGAATGTACGTCTGCAATGCGCTTTAAAAAAGGGCGAACGAAACGAACCATTGCGATAACGTAAACAATTGCCAGTAAAATAACATATAATGAACTGACGAATGAACCAGCTTTTACGATGGCGATAACCGCAGCTAATAAACACCAAGCCGTGATATCGTCGGCAGCAGCACAAGTAATTACAATAGAGCCTAAACGAGTTTTGCTAATTCCGCGTTCTTGTACAATTCGTGCTAATACGGGAAAAGCTGTAATACTCATCGAAATACCAATAAACAGAGCGAATGATAAAAAGTTGATTCCTTCTGGTGCGAATTCCATATAAATTAATCCAGCCAAAGCTAAACCAAGTGTAAATGGAATAATGATACTTGCGTGACTAATAACTATGGCGTCTTGTGCATTTTTCTTTAGCACTTTCAGGTCTAACTCCATTCCGATGACATACATGAATAGAATCAAACCTATCTGACTGATAAATTCTAAGTTTCCTAACGATTCTTTTGGGAAAAGACCTCCGAAAAACTCTGGGAAATGCATTCCAATAAAAGAAGGACCAAGGAAAATACCTGCAATAATTTCTCCAATTACAGTTGGTTGTCCAATTTTATTAAAAATCCATCCAAAAACCCTTGCGGTAAATATAATGGTCACAATTTGTGCTAATAAAATAGCAAGCGGATGTCCAATATTATGTGTTATACTGTTGATAAAGTCATTGAAGTAATTGCTTCCGTTTGCAGCGTGAACAACATGTTTTCCAGCTTCCATTTCTTCTGCTCTTATCACAATAAAATACATCATGATTGAACAAAGTAGAATGGTTACGATATAAAAAATTGAATTTCTTGTCGATTTTTTCATGGCGTTAATTTTCAACAAAAGTCAGAAATTAATTTACAGAAAAATATCAATATTTTTTAAACTCGAGTAAAATGTAATGAAATGGATTTTTTTTGTAATCAAATTGAAATTTGAGCAATAAAATTAGCTTTGTAAACTTCGCTTAATACCAAATTGATTTCTTTATTCTCTTTTGATAATACATCTAAAGTGACGTTGTCTGAGTGGAAATATTTGATATGATGTAAGCTAATTATTTCTCGTTTATTGATGCGAACAAAATCTTTTTCGGGTAACATTTCTGATAATGCATCGAGTGTGATATTTTTCAAAATCAAGAACGATAAATCTTGATAATAAACCATTTTATCACGGCTGTCAACGGTAGAAGTTGTAATGTACAAAATTTGATTAAACTGCAACAAAATTTTTCCTTTGTCTGAATTTAATTGTACAAAATTATTTTGTGTCGAAAAATTATTTTGTAAACGTTTTTTTACTTTGTCAACAGCTTGTTGTAAACGCTCTTTTTTGATTGGTTTTTGAATATAATCTGTCGCATCTAAATCAAAAGCATCAACAGCATATTCCTTATAAGCAGTGGAAAAAATAAACGGTTTTTCTTTTAATAAATTAGCGATTTGTAAACCATTAATTTTAGGCATTTCGATATCTAAAATACAAAAGTCAAAATCAAGATTTTCGATTTCGTTAATGAATAATTCAGGATCAACATAAGCTTTCACAACTTCGATGTCTTCCATTTGTTCACACAACATTTTCAGGTACTTTAACCCAAGAATTTCGTCGTCAATTAGTATGCATTTTAGTGTAAAACTCATGTAGATTTATTTTTAAGTTGGCTACAAAAATATCTTGTTCAATTGTTTTAGAAAGTGAGAAATCGTCGTCGTAAACCATTTTCAAGCGGTGTTCTAATGATTGACTTCCATGTCCGCCAGTTTCTTTTTTCAAACTATTTTTTGGAGAAATTTTATTCATTACCTGAATTTGAAATGATTTATTATTCAGTTCAAGCATAATTTTTATAAATGAATTGGCTTGTTGAAAATCGGTATGTTTGAAAGCATTTTCAATAAAATCAATACTTAATAAAGGTAAAATAATTTTTTCTTGATAGTAAGGTGAAGTTTCATCAATTTTCGTTTTAACTTGAAAATCAAACAAAGGCGAAACTTTTACTTTATTAATTTCAATAAAGTTTTTAGTGAAATCTATTTCATCTTTTATCGTCACAAAATTGTCTTTGCTTTCGTACAAAATATAATCCAACACATTTGCTAATTTATCAATAGTATAATAGGTTTGGTACGCATTGGATTGAATCGAATTGAGAATATTTTTGAACAAATGTGGATTCAATTTTGCTTCGTAAGATTCTAATTTTAACTCGTCAACTTTTGTAGATAAATTGTCTAAACGCTGCGTTTGTTCATGACTTATTTTTTTCTCAGATTTTAATGAATTGATCAAATATGTAATCATAATGATTAGAAAAATAATCAATGCAATAATGAGATAAAGTAATATGGTAGGAAGTTGAATCATGCGAAAAATTCTAACTCAAAGATAGAATAATTTATGAATAAAAAAATCCAGAAAGTAGAACCTTCTGGATTTTTAGAAATATGGTGAAAGAAATTATTAAGCGTAATATTTTGCTTTTAATTCTTTTACTTTTGGATCATCTAAGAATTCATCATACGTCATATAACGATCGATGATTCCGTTTGGAGTTAACTCGATAATACGGTTACAAGTTGTTTGAATCAATTCGTGGTCATGAGAACCCATTAAAATTGTTCCTTTGAAATTAACCAAAGAATTATTCAATGCTGTAATCGATTCTAAGTCTAAGTGACCTGTTGGCTCGTCTAACAATAATACGTTTGCACGTAATAACATCATGCGAGAGAACATACAACGCATTTTTTCACCTCCTGATAAAACAGAAGATTTTTTAAGAGCTTCGTCTCCAGAGAATAACATTTTCCCTAAGAAACCACGCATAAATTCTTCGTGACGTTCATCGTCTGATTCTGTATATTGACGTAACCAATCAACCAAGTTGATATCTTCTTTGAAGAAATCTGTATTATCTAAAGGTAAATACGCTTGTGTTGTTGTAATTCCCCAAGTAAAATCTCCAGAATCTGGCTGAGCTTTTCCTGAAAGAATTTCGAAAAATTGAGAAACTGCTTTCGAGTTACGAGAGAAAATACCAATTTTATCACCTTTTTTCAAGTTGATGTTCGCATCTTTAAATAAAACTTCTCCATCTACAGAAGCAGATAAATTGTTTACTTCTAAGATTTGATCACCAGCCTCACGCGATTGTTCCCAGATAAGTGCTGGATATCGACGAGAAGAAGGTTTGATATCTTCGATATTTAATTTCTCGATCATTTTTTTACGAGAAGTCGTTTGTTTTGCCTTAGCAACGTTAGAAGAGAAACGAGCAATGAAATCTTGTAATTCCTTTTTCTTTTCTTCAGCTTTTTTGTTTTGTTGCGCACGTTGTTTTGCAGCTAACTGAGAAGACTCGTACCAGAATGTATAGTTACCAGAATATAGGTTTAATTTAGAGAAATCTAAATCACAAATATGCGTACAAACTGCGTCTAAGAAGTGACGGTCGTGCGATACAACGATTACAGTATTCTCGAAATTACCTAAGAAATCCTCTAACCATTGAATTGTATTAACGTCCAATTCGTTGGTAGGCTCATCTAAGATTAACACGTCAGGATTTCCAAATAAAGCTTGCGCAATCAAAATACGAACTTTTGCTTTATTATCTAAATCTCCCATTAACGTATAATGCATATCCGAATCGATTCCTACATTAGATAATAATGTAGCAGCATCAGATTCTGCATTCCATCCGTTCATTTCTTCATAAACGACACCTAATTCTCCTGCTTTGATACCATCTTCTTCAGAAAAATCTGGTTTAGCATATAAAGCATCCATACGTTCTTTAATATCGTATAATACTTTATTTCCACGTAAAACAGTATCCAATACTGTATATTCGTCATATTTGAAGTGATTCTGTTCTAAGACAGACATACGTTTTCCTTTTTCAAGACTAACTTGTCCTGAAGTTGGATCGATTTCACCTGATAATATTTTTAAGAAAGTAGATTTTCCTGCTCCATTGGCACCAATTATCCCGTAACAGTTGCCATTTGTAAATTTTATATTAACTTCGTCGAAAAGTACACGCTTGCCGAATTGAAGCGATAAATTAGAAACATTTAACATAATTTTTGGTATGATGTTTGTTTGACCTTCCGGCAAAGTTACAAATTTTAATTGGAATAAAATAAAGTGCAGAAAGAAGTTACGATTAAGAATAAACGTGCAAGGTTTGAGTATGAATTATTAGATTCTTACGAAGCCGGCATCCAATTATTTGGGACTGAAATAAAATCTATCCGAATGGGAAAAGCTTCGATTACTGAAAGTTTTTGTCAAATGAAGGATGGAGAACTCTATATTGTTAATATGTTTATTGACGAATATGATTGGGGAACATACTTTAATCATAAAACGAGACGAGACAGAAAACTTTTATTACAAAAATCTGAGTTGCGAAAATTGGAACGCAAAACGAAAGAGACAGGATTGACAATTGTAGCAACCACGCTGTTTATAAACAATAAAGGGTTGGCAAAATTGAAGATATATTTGGCAAAAGGGAAGAAACTTTTTGACAAAAGAAACACAATAAAAGGAAAAGATTTGAAAAGAGATTTGGATAGAATGATAAAGAATTCTTAAATTTGTCTTATAATTGTATAAAAATTAAGTAAAATTTAATATATTTAAAACGCTAAATGTTTGATAATGAAAAAGTTTAATCTATTATTATCTGCAGTAGTATTATTCCTAGCGGGTAATTCTTTTGTAGATGCTCAGAATTCTAAGAATCCTTGGGCAATTACAGTTGGTGCTCACGCAGTTGATCACAACTCAGTGACTGGACCATTCAACCAGTATTTCAAAACAGATAATTGGGATATCGTTCCTCCTTTATCTAAATTATCTATCATCCGTAACTTAAACAGATCTTTTGATGTTGATTTAACTGCTTCAGTAGGTGAAGTTGATAACAACAGATTACGTATCAAAGATGAATTATTCATCAATGCTGGTTTAGGTTTACGTTATAAGTTAGCTAATGGTTATATCTTAAAAGAAGATTCTTGGTTTGATCCATATATCCGTGTAGGTGCTGGTTACCACAGATACGACTACACAGGATTACAATTTCCATTAACAGCTTACTATGGTAATGGTGATGGAAATGAAACTTACCAATTAACAGAAGTTGAAGATTTAGAGAAAAATCACTTTGTAGCTTCTTTAGGTGCTGGATTTAACTTATGGTTTACTAAAAACTTCGGTTTAAACGTTGCTTCTGATTATAACTGGTTACCAGCTTACGGAGGAAACAATTATTTCGATTTCTTCCAACACACAGTAGGTGTTACTTTCCGTTTCGGAAGACCAGATAGAGATAAAGATGGTATTCCAGATGACGTAGATGCTTGTCCAGATGTACCAGGTTTAGCAGAATTTAACGGATGTCCAGATACAGACGGTGATGGTATTCCAGATCCAGACGATGCTTGTCCAACTGTACCAGGTTTAGCTGAATTCCAAGGTTGTCCAGATACAGACGGTGATGGTATTCCAGATAACTTAGACGAATGTCCAGAAGTTGCAGGACCAGTAGAAAATAATGGTTGTCCTTGGCCAGATAGAGATGGTGACGGTATTCCTGATAAAGATGATGCTTGTCCAGATGTACCAGGTTTACCTCAATTCCAAGGTTGTCCAGATACAGATGGTGATGGTATTCCAGATCCAGATGATGCTTGTCCAACTGTACCAGGACCAAAAGAAAATAACGGATGTCCATGGACTGAAGTTCACGTAGCAAAACGTTTATCTAATATTTTATTCGAATACAACTCTGATAAAATTGTTCCTTCTTCTTACGAAGATGTACGTGTAGCTGCTCAAATTTTAAATTCTGATGATTTAAAAGAGAAAAGCTTCTACATTGACGGACATGCTGACCAAAGAGGTAAAGATGCTTACAACAAAACATTATCTTTAAAACGTGCTCAAGCATTAGTTAATATTTTAGCTGAAAGAGGTGGAGTTGATAAGTCTCGTTTAACTGCTCGTGGATTAGGAAAATCTCAATTGTTATGTACTGAAAACACTGAAGAGTGTTACCAAAGAAACAGACGTGTTGAGGTATTACCTAGAACAGCTGTAGTAACTGAAACAAAAGTTATCAAAAAAACAGCTACAAAAAAGAAATAATAATTCTTTGAATAGCTTACAATAGAAATAGCCACCTCATTGAGGTGGCTATTTTATTTTTATTAATTTTAATTTTATTATTTCTTTCTAAAAACTAATATAATAATACATCCAGCTGTAAAGATAGATAATAAATAACCAATCCAAGAAAGTAGTGGCATGTCTAGAATCACAGGACGAACAGTTGTATTAGCTAACATACTTGCTCCAATTCCAAAAGCTAAAGTAAGTATCGCTAAAACCAGTTTATTAATGCTGTCTTTTATTAATTTCTGAATATTACCTATTTGATCAATCTTAAAGTTTAAAGCCAATTTATCATTGTTTACTTTTTCGATTAATTTCAAGGTATCTTCTGGTAAATCGTTGATTAAATCCTGAATATCTTTAAAATTATCAATTGCTTTTTTACTCAAATATTTAGGATGAAATTTTTGTCGAGCCAATTTTACTGCATAAGGGCGCATCGAACGTTGCACATTAAGATCAGCGTGTAATTGTTGTCCAATTCCTTCTATAAGCGCAATTCCGCGTAGTAAAATGTAAACATATTCGGGTAATAAAACATGATTTCGCTGTAGAATATTATTGAATTTTTTGATGATGATTTGAACTTCTATCGTATCAACGGTATTGTATTCTAAGTAATCAAAAATATCTGCAATATCACGTTCTAATTGTTTTTCGTTTTCGATATAATGTTTAATTGCCATTTTTTTGAGTGAACGAACAATACGTTTCGGATTTTTTAATCCAAAATCAATTACAACATTTTCTAAAGCCTCTTTTTCGTTGATGGCTAAAATTCCCATCGAACCAAAATCTATAAAAGCAAGTCGTCCATCTTTTAAAATAAAAATATTTCCGGGATGTGGATCGGCATGAAAAAAACCGTCATCAAGTAATTGTTTCAAATAAATATCAAAACCTTTCTGTACGATTTTTTTAGGATCAAGTCCCAAAGCTTCTAATTGCTCAACATCGTTTACCTTGAAGCCTTCGATGAATTCCATGCAAAGAAAATTATTGTTCGAATAATCTTCATATGTTTTCGGAACATAAACATCTTTACTATTCTCAAAGTTTTTTCTGAAACGTTCGATGTTCTGAAATTCATTGGTTAATGAAAGTTCTTTCAGAATTGAATTTTCAAATGATTTTTCGATTTCAGAAATGAATAGTTTTTGAAGTTTTTCGTATTTCTTTTCTAAAAAATGAACAATATCTCGAATCAATGCTAAATCTGATTCAATTATTTTCTGAATATTAGATCGTTTTACTTTGAAAACAACTTTTTCTCCATTCAACAAAGTGGCACGATAAACTTGCGAAATACTTGCAGCAGCAAAAGGTTGTTCTTCTATAAAAAGAAAATGTTCGTCTGGTTCTATTCCAAATTCATCTCTAATTTTTTGTTTGATGTCAATTTCTTCTGGCGGAACATTATCTTGTAATTTTTTTAATTCTTCTACCAAAGATTCAGGAACCAAATCTTTACGATTACTCAATAATTGTCCAAATTTTATATAGGTCGGACCAAGTTCTTCCAAAGCCATTCGGAAACGTTGATTGAAAGAACTGTTGAAAAATTCGGTATTTTGATCAGAATGAAATAAATCGTTTCCACGAGAAAGAATTTCTTCAAAACCATATTTTGAAACGACTTTTACGATTTTTGAGAATCGTTTTATTTTCTTTAAACTATCCATAAAGTTGAGATTCGATTACAAGTTACGAATAAACAAGAGTGTAATTCGTTTATAAAATCTTAAATTTCTTTGAGTTGAATCTAAAATTATTCCAAATATTAAAATATAATTGTTTATCTTTGCACTCGCTAAAATGGTTTAGGAATCAAGCGATTAATTATTAAGTTAAACATCTCTCGGTCATTTATTTGCATTTGAAGATTCCGAAATAAAATAGATTGAGATACAAATTTTTAGAATTATGTCTAAAGAAACAAAACAAGAGGAGGTACAAGAAGTTGTATTAAACACTCCAGTATTAGATGCGTCTGCTAATGCAAACGTAGCGCCAGAATCATTTGATTGGGAATCTTTCGAATCAGGATTAAACGAAGAAGATCGTAAAGAAAAAGCTGAATTAGAGCAAATGTACGATACAACTTTAGAAGACTTACATGAGAATGAAGTATTCAAAGGACAAGTTGTACGTATTACAGATAAAGAAGCTATCGTTGACATCAACTTCAAATCAGAAGGTGTTATTTCATTAAACGAATTCCGTTACAACTCAGACTTGAAAGTTGGGGATATCGTTGAAGTAATGGTTGATCAACGTGAAGATAAAAATGGTCAATTAATTTTATCTCACAAAAAAGCTCGTACATTAAATGCATGGGATGCTGTTAATAAAGCACACGATTCTCAAGAAATCGTTAACGGTTACATCAAAGCTCGTACTAAAGGTGGTATGATCGTTGACGTATTCGGAATTGAAGCTTTCTTACCAGGTTCTCAAATCGATGTTAAACCAATCCGTGATTACGAACAATTCGTAGGAAAAACTATGGAGTTCAAAGTTGTTAAAATCAACCCAGAATTCAAAAACGTAGTAGTTTCTCACAAAGCGTTAATCGAGGCTGATATCGAGGTTCAGAAAAAAGAAATCGTTGCTCAATTAGAGAAAGGACAAGTATTAGAAGGTGAAGTTAAAAACATCACATCTTACGGTGTATTCGTAGACTTAGGAGGTGTTGACGGTTTAATCCACATTACTGACTTATCTTGGTCTCGTATCAACCACCCATCTGAAATCTTAGAAGATGGACAAAAAATCAACGTTGTAATCTTAGATTTCGACGAAGATAAATCTCGTATCCAATTAGGTATTAAACAATTAGAAGCTCATCCATGGGATGCTTTAGATGCTGATATCAAAGTTGGTGATAAAGTTAAAGGAAAAGTAGTTGTTTTAGCTGACTACGGTGCATTCGTTGAGGTTGCTCCAGGTGTAGAAGGTTTAATCCACGTTTCTGAAATGTCATGGTCTACTCACTTACGTTCTGCTCAAGATTTCGTAAAAGTAGGTGATGAGGTTGAAGCAGTAGTTTTAACTTTAGATAGAGAAGAAAGAAAAATGTCTTTAGGTATCAAACAATTAACTCCAGATCCTTGGACAGATATTACAACTAAATACCCAGTAGGTTCTACTCACAAAGGTAAAGTTCGTAACTTCACTAACTTCGGTGTATTCGTAGAATTAGAAGAAGGTGTTGACGGATTAATCTACATCTCTGACTTATCTTGGACTAAGAAAATCAAACACCCATCAGAATTCTGTGCAGTTGATGATATTTTAGACGTAGTAGTTTTAGAATTAGACGTAGAAGCTCGTCGTTTATCTTTAGGTCACAAACAATTAACTGAAAACCCATGGGATCAGTACGAAGCTAAATATGCAGTAGGTACAGTTCACACAGGTAAAGCAGTTGACGTATTTGACAAAGGTGCTACAGTACAATTCGAAGATGCTGACGTTGAAGCTTTCGCTCCAGCTCGTACATTAGAGAAAGAAGACGGATCTCGTATCAAAAAAGGTGAAGAAACATCTTTCAAAGTTATCGAGTTCAACAAAGAATTCCGTCGTGTAGTAGTTTCTCACACAGCAACTTTCCGTGAGGAAGAAGTTAAAGCTGAGAGATCATCTAACAACAATAACAACAACAATTCATCTAATACAATCGAAACTTCTACTTTAGGAGATATCGATTCATTAGCAGAATTGAAAAAGAAAATGGAAGAAGGAGGAAACTAATTCTCTAACTGAAATTTTTAAATAACATAAGCTGTCCAGTAATGGGCAGCTTTTTTTATGAATAATGATTAAATTTATTTAGTATAAAATGAATTTAATTTATGGTTTAAAATCATATCAAGAATAACATACAATTTTTGATATATTTTTTGAATATTATTCAAAATAGTCTTAATTTTGCAGTCGAAATGGAAAAGATAGAATTTAATTTAGATGCTACTGATTTGAAAATCATGCGATTAATGCAAGATAATGCACGTATTAACAATGCGGATATCGCAAGAGAATTGGGAATGGCACCTTCTGGAATATTAGAACGTGTGAAAAAGCTTGAAAATAAACAAGTTATTTTGGCTTATCACGCAAAAATAAATCCAGTGGCAGTTGGACAAAAATTACTTTCGTACATGTTCATCAAAACCGTAGATATTATCGGTGATGAAACAGTAGGAAGACAACTTGCCGAAATTCCAGAAGTTTTAGAGGTTCATGATATTGCTGGAGAAGATGGTTATCTAATCAAAGTGAGAACTTCTGATAACGAAGGTTTGGTGGAATTGATGCGCAAACATTTGAGTAAAATTGGCGGAATCACTTCTACGCGTACAACTATAGTTTTACAAACAATAAAAGAAGAACAAAATATCGTTATACCAACGATTTAAAAAAATATAGATTGAATGAAAGGGAATCAACCAAGTAAGTGGCTGATTATTGCAGCGTATTTCGTGGTTTATGTAGTTTGGGGATCAACTTATTTTTTTATAGATAAGGCTTTGCATGGTTTTAGTCCGTTTATTTTGGGTTCGTTTCGCTTTATTGTGGCGAGCTCAATGTTGATGGGATATTGTAAACTGAAAGGTTACAAGCTGTGGGATAAACAAATTGTGAAACAATGTATGTTTACAGGGTTTATGTTGTTGTTTATTGATATGGCTGGGATTATTTGGTCCGAACAATTTTTACCAAGTGGAATTGTTGCAATTATGGCAGCATCGGCAGCAATTTGGTTTATTGTGTTAGATAAACCGAAATGGAAACAAAATTTTTCAAGTATTCCTACTATTTTAGGTGTTCTGTTAGGTTTTGTTGGCGTTTTGATGTTGTTCTATGAACAAACAACCACTGTGCATGCAGATGCAGATCAACAATTCTTAAATATGATTGGGTTGATTGTTCTTATCTTTTGTTCGATTGCTTGGACGTTAGGTTCTTTGTATTCAAAATATGTAACAGAAAAGCAGAAAAAAGAAGTTACGAAACCAAAAGAAGATTTGAACATCATGGTCAAAACGGCTTGGCAAATGATTACTGCTGGAGTTTTGTTTAATACAGTTGCAATCTTCAATGGAGAATATGCTAATTTTAATTTTGCGAATGTAGCGACAGAAGATTGGATGGCAATGGCTTATTTAACAACTTTTGGCTCTATTCTTGCTTTCGGATCATATGTTTGGTTGTTGCAATACCGACCAGCTGTGGAAGTTTCTACTTATGCATATGTAAACCCTATTGTAGCCGTTGCATTGAGTTATTTTTTTACAGATGATGTCGTAACTCATTTGCAGATTTATGGTTTGGCAGTAATTTTGTTCAGTGTTTTATTAATGAACTGGAATCTTTATAAAAACACAAAATTAGTTCAGAAAATTCTGTATTTTGTTTCTCGTAAACATTATGCGCATTAAATATTATGATGATTATTAATAAGAAAGCTTCTCGATCGCGAGAAGCTTTTTTTGTATTATTAAGTTTTAAAATTAATAATTAATTCATTGTTGTCTAATTTTAATGGGTAGCCATCTTCTGATTTGAAACCATTTGAAATTACAAATTCATATTCTTTAGTTGGAGTTAATTCCATAGTTATTACGAATGTAGTGTTATCATTAGAGAAATTGATTTTTGTAAACTTAGGACTATACTCTTTTCCTTTTTTTGAGAATCTTATTGAATATTCTTTTGGATTCATTGGTTTAGAAAATATAATTTTAAATTCTTTGATAGATGAATCTATATTTGTTGAACCATTTTCGAAAGGCTCAATTTTTATGATATAAGGTTGTTTTTTTTCGTATTCTTTTATTAATTGATCTTTATCAAAACCTTCTTCGTAAAAACCAGATTTTCTTAGAAAATTTTCAACTTCTTTTTCATCTTGATAATTCAGTTCAATAATATCTTTTATCGCTTGTTTTTTATTTTTAGCTTGATTGTAATATGATTTACATATTTCATATCCAATAAAATATCCCAGATCAGCAGCTTCACCCTTTTGTCCTCCATTGTATAACCAATTTGAAAAATCATCTATAAACATCTCTTCTTTAAATTGTTTTTTCAAATCATCGAAGTGCTGTTTTCCATAAAAAATATATTGTTTTTCAATTGGTTCTCCTAAAACAAGCTCTGTAATAAAATCGCACGAACCTTCTTTTAGGGTATGGTGTAATAATGAGTTGTTTTCATTTGGTTTTTGTTGTGTGTGTACATATTCATGAATATTTAGTGAAATAATATTATCAAGTGATTGCTTCGCAAAAACATTTTTTAGCCAATCATTTTCAAATTCTGAAACATCTGTTTTTGGAATTCCTGTAGCGATTTCAGCACCAACTAAAACCATATTTTCATATAAAGTTCCACCTGAACGCAAGCCACCAATTGTAAAATACATTTCTCCTTCTTTTAGCTCAGGATATAGTTTTTTTAGTTTTTTTACAGCTTTAGTTAATTCTTTTGTTTTATTTTTTATGGTAAGTGTATTAGGTCTAATAGAATTCCAAAACTTAGGATAATTATCAATAAGTTTAATATAAAGAGTATCATTATAATCTCTTACTTTCATAAAGGATTTTAAACCTTTTGTCCCTTTATCAATGTATAAAGTATTAATGAATTTTATTTTTTGTGAATAATTATTTGTAGTTTGAATACTATCAAAAGCTATCCAGAAATTATCTATATCAGAAGTGTAAATTTTATTAGCTATTGAATTTTGTCCAAATGAAATACTCGTAAGAATAAAAAATATTAAAGCTAAAGTTTTATTTTGCATATTGTGTTTTTATATGAGATGTCAATTTAATCAAAAAGTTACAAAATGATTCAAAAAAAAAAGCAGCTCTTCTCAGAACTGCTTTTGTATATTGTGATGAATTATTTCTTACAATTTAGTACATTTTACAATTTCCAAACCGTATTGCGTCGTATGTGGTTCTTCTAAAGTGCGTGTAATCAAATTCATTTTTTGGATGCCTAAATCTTTGATGATTTGAGAGCCAATTCCGTGATCTTTTTCATCGGCTGGTAAAACACCTGATTTAGATTTTCCTTCAGAAAAACTTTTGAAAATCTCTAATTTTTGTTCAATCAACTCAGAACTTTGAATGTTATTAATAAAAATTACAACACCTTTTTCTTCTTCATTGATGATGTTCATTGTTTTTTCTAACAATGGTGTTTCGCCGTTTTGTAAAGCGCTAAACAAATCATAGTAGCTATTTGTTGATTTTACACGAACTGGAACTACATCATCTTTTGTCCATTTTCCTTTTTTCAAAGCGAAGTGAACTTGATTATTTGTTGTTTGTTGATAAGCGATTAATTCATATTCTCCGAATCTTGTTTTTGCAGGAAATTGCTCGATACGTTTTACCAAGGATTCATTTTCTAATCGGTAAGCAATCAAATCTTCAATCGAAACAATTTTAAGATCAAATTTCTTCGCAATCTCTAACAATTCTGGCAAACGAGCCATTTCTCCATCTTCTTTCAAGATTTCGACAATACATCCAGCAGGATAATGTCCCGCCATGCGAGCTAAGTCAACAGCAGCTTCTGTATGTCCCATGCGAACCAAAACTCCACCATCTTTTGCTATAAGAGGGAAAATATGTCCTGGTTTTCCTAAATCATCTGGATTTGTATTTTCGTCAATTAAAGCTTGAATAGTTTTAGAACGATCCGAAGCCGAAATTCCTGTCGTACATCCGTGACCTTGTAAATCCACAGAAACCGTAAAATTAGTTTCGTAAATTGCAGTATTGTGTCCAACCATAAGATCTAAACCTAATGCTTTACATCTTTGTTGTGTAAGTGGTGTACAAACCAATCCGCGTCCGTGTGTAACCATAAAGTTGATGACTTCTGGCGTTGCAAATTCGGCGATACATAGGAAATCTCCTTCATTTTCACGATCTTCATCGTCAACTACAATGATAACTTTTCCTTGTTTTAAATCTTCTAAAGCTTCTTCAATTGTGTTTAATTGAGATGATCTATTTTCCATTGTTTTATGTTATTGATAACGAGAATGCTCCTCGTTTTTGTTTGTTTTCTTAAACTTATTAAAGTATTTTACAATTGGATCAACGTAAATACTGATGTCAAATAATCCAGAATCTTGATTGGCTTTGTAACTAAACAAAATAGAGAATGGAAGCGCAATAATATTCGCTGCCCAAGCGGCAAAAGTAGGATCTAATTTTCCGTTTTTAGCCATATTTTCTGCTGAGAAATTAAGGATAAAATAAATAACGAAAATGATAATTGAGATGACAACTGGCATTCCGATTCCTCCTTTTTTTACGATTGCACCTAATGATGATCCAATCAAAAAGAAAATAATACAAGTTACCGCATACGAGAAATTTCGTTGGTAATGAATATTTACTTTTGAATATAATTTTTCTCTGTTTACAATTTCTTGTTCAGAAAACGTCATATTTTCTTGATCACGATTTACCATTTGTACAGCTTGATTAAGAACTTGATCTTGTTCTTGACGATTTCGCTCTTTCAAGTCAAAAATCATATTTGTATTTACCGTATCAATATCTTTTACTTTGATTGAATAGAAATAGTTTTGATTAAACATATTCGTTTTCAAATCTTTATAATACTTCTTGTAATCTGTGTTTAATGAATCGATAAGATGTCTTAAACCTTTTCCGTCCAAGTATTTGTAAGAGTTTCCTGGATCTTCGTCTTTACCAGAATTTAAAATATCTGAAATGTCAATATAATAGTTTAATGTATCAAATTTTGTATATTGATTTTCTTGACGTTTGCGTTGATCAAAGTTTTTATTTTTGATGTTATCGGTATAAGCAATTCCATCAAAAAGTTCCATTTTTAGATAATGATTGTCATTTTTGTCTGGTGCAAGATTTCCCTTTTTCGCAATAATTGTCATCGTATTTTCGCCAAAAGGTGCATTTTGATGCACAAAAACGTCTTCTAATTTTTCTGAATTTTCGCCCGAAACTTTATTAATTTTCATCTGAAAACCAGGAACCGTTTCAATAAAAACACCTTCTTTCATATTTACAGTAGGTTTTGTCTGTAAAATACTATAGAGCATTGTTCTTGCTTTTCGTTGAGAATAAGGCATTACTTTGTCTCCAAAATAATACAACCCTATTGACATTAACATAATTAATCCAAAAAGTGGGGCAAGAATTCTTGTTAAAGAGATTCCAGACGCTTTCATTGCTGCCAACTCGTAACGCTCACCAAATCCTCCCATTGTCATGATAGACCCCAAAAGAATGGTAAGTGGCAGTACAAGTTGCACCACGTTAATACCAAAATAAAAAAGTAATTCCGCTATAGTGTACCATTCTAAACCTTTTCCAATAAATTTTTCCATTTCTTGCCATGCAAACTGCACAATAAAGATGAAAAACAGAACACTAAAAATGAAAAAAAATGGACCTAAAAAGGTCTTAATTAAATACCAGTCAAGCTTTTTTAACATTGATTATAATTGTGTAATAATATAGCCTTGCGACTTATATTTCTTTTGGTCAAAGTTAAAGTAACTTTTGTGAATAAGTAAATTTTGAACGTAATCTTTTACAATGATTGATGTTGTATCACCATTTTTACCATATTCCTTGTAATCGTAGATTTCATTATTCGCTGTATTGACTCCTAAAACCGAATATTTGATTGTTGAAGTTTTAGTTGGCGTTAATTTTATATACTGAATTGTTTTTCCTCCAACGGTTTTTTTATCTGTTAAAGCGTAGCTGAAATCAGTACGATATGTGTTTAAAACTTTAGTTGGTGTTAAGAAATCATCTGTGTTAGATGCATCAGAAATAGTTACTTCTTTGTCATCTTTTGCAATTGTATATAATTTAGTTCCTGTGAAAATTTGGTTGATATCGCCTACATTCAAGTTAAATTTTTGTTTCATTGCAAAAACTTCTCCCGAACGACTTGTTGATTTTCCATTTGCATTATGGCTAAAATCAAATTTGATGTAATACGAGTTTGCGTTGGTATATTTAGCGTAAACTTTGTCTAAGATTTGTTTTGCTGATTGAGCGTTTAATGTTCCAACCCCTACTAATAAGAGTATGAAAGAATAGATAATCTTTTTCATACAATTTAATTTTCTATCTGTTTTTAATAAATTTTAGTTCAAATTATTCAACAACTGTTCCAAACTCATGTCATCTTGTATCAATACCTGTCTTGCTTTACTTCCTTCGAAAGGACCAACAATTCCAGCAGCTTCCAATTGATCAATTAATCGTCCAGCACGGTTATATCCTAATTTTAATTTTCGTTGTAATAAAGACGCGGAACCTTGTTGATTCATTACAATTAATCGTGCAGCATCTTCAAAAAGTACATCACGATCAGATAAATCAATATCTAAATTAGATCCACCTTCTTCACCAACATATTCTGGTAAATGCATTGCATCTGGATAACCACGTTGTTCACCAATAAATTCGGTGATTTTATCGACTTCTGGTGTATCAACAAACGCACATTGTAAGCGAATTAATTCGTTTCCAGTAGTGTACAACATATCACCTTTACCAATTAATTGATCAGCTCCTTGCGAATCTAAAATCGTTCTCGAATCGATCTTTGACGTTACACGGAAAGCGACACGACCAGGGAAATTGGCTTTAATTGTTCCTGTAATCACATTTACAGACGGACGTTGAGTTGCAACAATCAAGTGAATACCAACAGCACGAGCTAATTGAGCCAAACGAGCAATAGGTAATTCAACTTCTTTACCAGCAGTCATAATCAAATCTGCAAACTCATCTACGATTAATACTATATATGGTAAGAATCTATGACCTGCTTCTGGATTTAACTTACGTTGTTTAAATTTCGCGTTATATTCTTTGATATTTCGAACGAAAGCATTTTTCAATAATTCGTAACGATCATCCATTTCAATACAAAGTGAATTTAATGTGTTAATTACTTTTGTATTATCTGTGATAATTGCTTCTTCCGAATCTGGTAATTTTGCTAAATAGTGACGCTCTATTTTAGAATATAAAGTAAGCTCAACTTTCTTCGGATCGACCATCACAAATTTTAATTCAGATGGATGTTTTTTATAGATTAACGAAGCGATAATTGCATTCAAACCGACCGATTTACCTTGTCCAGTTGCACCAGCCATCAACAAGTGAGGCATTTTTGCTAAATCGGCAACAAAGGTTTCGTTCGTAATTGTTTTCCCGAAAGCAATTGGCAATTCCATATCAGCATTTTGGAACTTTTGCGAAGCAATTACCGAATGCATGGAAACCATCGAAGGATTAGAATTTGGAACCTCAATACCAATTGTTCCTTTTCCAGGAATCGGCGCAATAATACGAATACCAAGCGCAGCCAAACTTAAGGCAATATCGTCCTCAAGATTTTTGATTTTAGAAATACGAACACCAGCTTTTGGTACAATTTCGTACAATGTAACTGTAGGACCGATTGTTGCTGAAATTTCATCGATTCCGATTCCATAGTTTCCTAAGGTTTCGACAATTCTATTTTTGTTCGTTTCTAATTCTTTTTGATCAATTAACGTATTTCCGTTGTCATATTTTTTTAACAATGAAATAGGAGGAAATTGATAATTTGGTAAATCTAAACGTTGATTGTACTCACCTTGTTCTTGTACCAATCGAGCAGAAGTCGCTTCAAATTCTTCTTCCTCATCAACGTGTTGAACTTTTAATTCTAATCCATTTTCAGAAGAATTTTGAGTTGGTTGAATTTCTGTTTCGAAATTTTCTTCATCATTAATTGATAAAAAATCTACTTGATTATTTTCTTCCTCATCATCTGCCAAATCTTCAACCACTAATTCTGTAATATTAAGTGGAGTTTCTTCGATTGTTTCTTCCTCTTTTGGTTGATTAATTTTAAATTCTTGATGAAATGCTTCGTTTGGATTTACCTTATGAGATTGAATTGCTTCTTTCTCTTGTTGTTCTATCAATTCTAATTCTTGCGATAAACTATCTTCTTGTTGTTTTTCAGCATCTTGATTGAATTTATTTATCTTTTCTTGTTCTTCTTTTTCCTTACGTTTTCTTAATTCAAGCTGTTCTCTCTTGATTTTTTCTTGCTCTTTTTCTATGCGCTCAATTTCCTTTTGTTTCGCACGTTCTTCCATTTTTTCTTGGATAGATTGATACGTCATTCGGAAATGAATCACACAATAAATCAATAAACTAACGAAAAGCAATAAAATTACACCCCATTTACCAATAAAGCTATTTAGGAAATCATTAATTTCAAATCCCATTACGCCAGAAAGCATGTGTTGAGTTGGTAAAATACAACCAAAAAATATTGGTAACCAAATCATGAAGAAAATGCTTTGATAAAGCGTTGTGAAAGGCTTAATTTTTTTCCAATTTGTAGCCACTTTAACTCCTAAGAGAATAAAGAAGACTGGGACAAAAAATGAAACAATTCCGATTCCTTGCAAAATGAATGTTTCACCTAATAATGCGCCAAACTTCCCGAAAATATTTTCAGCGGTTTGACTTTTATCTAATAAATCAGAGATTTGGCTCTGATCCATAAAACCATTAAAAAAATAAGAAATAAACGAAGCTAATAGTAATAAACCGATTACTAAAAACAGTATACCTACAATTGTTTTGACGATTTGTTTTTTAGGAGTTTTTGGTGCTTCCTGCGTGTTTTTTATAGCCATTTTAAGGTTGAGTATAATTGAAGCAAAAATAATAAATCTTTGACAGACGAATCTAACGAAAAGTATTTAAATTTACTAAAATCGTAATCAATTTTAACTCAATTTGCTATCTATTATTGATTATTATTAGAAATGATTTATAAAAAATAAAAAACTGAGTTAGATATTGTATCTAACTCAGTTTTGAATATTTGATTATTTAGTCCGTTTTTTTTGCTTAATCATTTTTGAAATGATCCATTTGACGCTTGGCTTCTGCACGAATTAGATTTAATTCTATTTCAGATTCTTTCTTAATTTTTTCAAGACTTTCTTCCATCGATTGTTTCAAGGCATCAATATCTTTTTTGAGTTCTAATGATTTTCTCTTGTTAAAACGCTCCAAATAATAACCTGCAGCAGCAATTACAACCGAAACAATAATTCCCATTACAACTAATAAATAGTTTAAAGTTCGATGAAATTCCTCCATTCCTTCTTTATGAAAATTGATAATATCAGCGACATTTTGTTTGCTTAATTCTAAATTATCTTCTTTCAAATCAAGTTCTCTTAGCTTGGAATCTATCTTATTTTCATACAATTCTATCTTAGCATCTATAACCTCACTTTTCGAAACAGTTTGTTGTCCGTAGCTATTTATTGTTAGTAGTAAAATAAAAACTATAAAAGTAGACTTCATCTTAATCGTGTTTAAAAATTAATCAATGTACTAATATAGTAAAATATAATGATGGTTTCTATTTGATTAATTTTTCCAAACTAAATTTCCATTGTGAGCTAAAGCTAAAACAGGCGACATTCTCGCAACTGCTTCGGCAGAACAACTAGCGTCAATCAAAACGATATCTGCATTATCACCAGTTTTTGGCCATTGTTGATTTCCTTTCTTGTCTAATGGCGTAATGTTTTTTGTTGCAAAACCTAAATTTCTCGATAAATCATATTCAGTTTCTAAACCATACAATTCTGAAATCAAATTTGCTTTTTGCAACATATTTCCAGTTCCAAACGTGCTCCAATAATCTTGCACATTATCATTTCCAATTAAAACTTCAACATCATTTTTTACCAAAGTAGGAATTGGCATGGCGACTTTATTGCGGAAAGGTACAGAAGAAACAATTCCAACTTTTGCTTCGGCTAATTTTTCTGAGATTGCTTGTTCTTCACTTTTCGATAAATGTGCTAAAGCAAAAGCATGACTTACATATGTTTTTCCTTTTAATTGCGGATTTTTTATCGTTAATTCAGCTAAATATTCAATTGTACGCATTCCTTCTTTTCCTGTGTCGTGTAAATGAATATCGATTCCTTTATTATTATCCAAAGCCAATTGAACCGTAAAATCGATTGCTTTTTCGATGTTTTTATCAATACTGAAAGGATCTAAACCTCCAACAAAAGCAACACTTTTTAATTGCGCAGCTTCTTTCATCAACGAAGCAGAATCGGTATAGTACAAACCGTGTTGAGGAAAAGCAACCAATTCGGCACTGAATGTTTCCTTCTTATTTTCTAAGGCTTTTTCTAAATTTTCTAAAGACTTCAACCCAGATGTTGTATCAACATTGAAATGTGTGCGTGCGAAAGTAGTTCCGTAATGTTGCAATAAATTGATTAATTGCTCGCCACGCTCAATTGAAGTTTTCAACAATTCTGGAATAATTTCTTGTTCATAAGCAATCATATCCGCAACAGTTCGGTGTTTTGGCGAAAGCGCTTGCCAAGGTAAACAGTACAATGTTTTGTCCAAATGCACGTGCATATCTTTGAAAGCTGGTAACATTAACAATCCTTTTGCATCAATAGCATTTGTTAATTGTGGATTGTTTACACTTACTTTTGCAATTTTACCATCTTTTATTTTGACAGAAAATAAATCGGTTTTTGTTCCAATAATTCCAGATTCATCCTCAATAAAACCTGTTTCTAATCGTACATTTTTTAAGGTGTAATTTCCTTTTGCGGTTGCTTTATAATTTGTTTGCATGCTGATTTATGATTTAATAATGGCTACAATTTCTTTATAACCTCTTTGTTGCGCATGTTGCAAAGGCGTTACTCCATCAGAATCTGGAATATCCATTTTTGCACCTGCATCTTTTAATATCTGAACAATTTGTTGATATTTTTTGCTTCCGTCACCCAAAACAATGGCTTCCATTAGTCCTGTCCAACCCAAACGATTCACATGATCTACAGGATAATTTTTGGTATTGGCTAATAATCGTACCGTTTCTACATGTCCGCGCTCACAAGCAGGTATCAATGCAGAACCATTGTAGCGATTAAATATATCAAAACGAGCACCATGATCTAAAAATAATTGAACCAATTCTGTTTGTCCGCTTGCGCCTGCATACAAAAAAGCACTGTCTTGATTATCGGCTTGCTGATTCACATCAGCACCATTTTTTACCAATAATTTTGCGATTTCGATATTCGAATTATTAGTTGCAATTAATAATAATGAACGTTTACTATTATCAGTCGAATTAACATCTGCGCCATTTTCTAACGCTTTTGTAACTGCTTGAATATCGTTGTTTTTGACTGCTTTTATAATATCTTTTTCATTCATAATTTCTGTATTAGAATCTTCTGTTGGAGTTGAATGACATGCTGTAACCGTTGTCATCATAAACATTAAAATTAAAACTGATTTCATAATGATTTATAGTTTGAATGAGTTGAAATGACGAAGTTTTGAATTTAATACACAATATTTCCTTTTACGATTAATGAACGCACTGGCGACATTCTCGAAACCGCTTCTGCAGAACAACTTGCATCAATCAAGATAATATTAGCATCGTCGCCTTCTTTTGGCCATTGTTGCGCACCTTTATCATTCAACGGAATTGGTCCTGCTGTAGCTAATTTCAACATTCTTGATAATCCAAATTCAGAACTTTGTCCGTATAATTGTGCTGCAAGATTTGCTTTCTGTAAAACACTTCCTGTTCCAAATGTGTTCCAATAATCCACAATGCTATCGTTTCCTGTTAGTACGGTTACATTATGTTTTAATAAAGTTGGAATTGGCATAACTAAACTACCAAAAGGAATAGTAGATACAATTCCAATTTTCGCTGCGCCCAATTGTTCAGCAATGGCTTCTTGTTTTGATTTGTCTAAAGTTGCTAATGCAAAAGAATGACTGACGAATGTTTTTCCTCTTAATTGAGGATTTTCGTTTACTTTTTTAATTAAATAATTAATTGTATCATGACCAGATTTCCCTGATTCGTGCAAGTGAATATCGATTCCTTTGTTATGATCTACCGCTAATTGAATTGTTGCATCCATTGTTTTTTCGATTGATCCGTCCACGTTTGTTGGATCTAAACCTCCAATAAAATCGATGTTCATTTTAGCAGCTTCTTTCATATACGGCATCGAATCAGTGTAGAATAAACCGTGCTGAGGAAAAGCAACCAATTCAGCTCCAAACGAATCTTTTTTGTTCGCCAAAGCAATTTCTAAATTCTTCAATGAATCTAATTTAGAAGTTGGTTCTATGTTCACATGACTACGCGCGAAACCAGTTCCGTACGATTGTAATAATTCAATCAATTTTTCGGCTTTGTATGTCGATTTTTTCAACATTTCTGGCAAAACTTTTTGCTCTAATTCAATCATACCTTTGATTCCTCCAGAACGACGAACTGCGCGCCATCTATCGGCGTACAAGGTTTTGTCTAAGTGAATGTGCATATCTTTGAAAGACGGTAACATCAACAAACCTTTCGCATCGATTGCTTTTGCATTCGGTTGATTTGGACTAATTTTTTTGATTTTTCCATTCGAAATTTCAATAGTAAAAAGATCTGTTTTTGTGCCAATGATTTCATCATGTTCATATTCAAAACCTGTTTCTAAACGAACGTTTTTCAAAGTGAAATTTCCTGATTTTGTCACATTCGTTTTATCTATTTCAAAATCTGGTGCTGCTTGTAAAAATCCTGGTAAGAAAGAAAATCCTGCTAATCCTAAAGCTGAATTTTTAAGAAAATCTTTACGAGATATGTTATTATTCATTGTGTTTAAATTTATTGTAGCTAAATTACAATGAATCAAAACAAATGGTTAGTATAATAACTTCTAAAACTTGTAAGATTTATATGTCATTAAGGGTTTCTAAATTCTGATGGAGTAAGATCGGTTTGCGCTTTAAAAAAGTTCGAAAAATAGGCGTGGTCAGTAAAACCTAACTCGAAAGCTATTTCTTTGATGGATAAATCTCCTGATTTTAAAAGTCGTTTTGCTTCGATAATAATTCGTTGTTGAATAAGTTGTGTAGCAGAAACTTTCAGATGTTTTTTGCATAAGATATTCAGGTAATTAGCCGAAATATGTAATTTCTCTGCATAAAAAACAACCGATTTTTCTTCCTTGTAAAATTCATCAATTAACATATTAAATTTCGCTAATCTTGGATTGGATTGATAAACTTTAAATTCTGTAAAAATTTGTTCTGCTTCTTTACTCACAATTGCCGCAATAACCGCTGCACGAGCATTAATCAAATGAACCAAAGAATTCTCAGACTTTAATTCTTCTTTTATGGCATTGAATTCATACATCAATTTAGAAAAAGCTTCGTCCGATAATTTTATAACTGGATGATTTTGATAATTGGTAAATGAAAAGCGAAAATATGGTGCAAATTGCTCGAAAAATGAGCGTTCTGTCATCAATTGATAACCAATTGTTCCATCGTTTATTTGCCATTTATGCATCTGTCCAGGAAACAAAATATGAATTTCTTTGTTATCGATTGGATAATCTTTCGAATCAATATTATGCGTTCCAGAAGCTTTGTCAAAAAGAATAATTACAAAAAAATCGTGCTTGTGTGGTTTATCTATATGTCGTTCGCCATGCAATTCATTAAACAGCAATTCATCGCGACCAGCTAGTTGTCCTTTTCGAAAACTTTTTATGCTGATAATAGGTATTGAATCTTGGTTTTCTGAATCTTGCATAAGATAAAAATTAGTTTAATAATCAAATGAATTGTTAGAAATTTTACTTTTTTGACTTGTGTAATTTATAAATAAAAATAGAATTAATTGATGAGCTTTGAAAGAATTTTTATTAGAAACTTAAAACTATTATATTTGCATTTGTATGGAAAATTTTGTTGTTTCAGCCAGAAAATATCGCCCGCTAAATTTTGAAGATGTAGTTGGACAAGCGTCTATTACAAATACTTTGGAGCAAGCGATAAAGTCAAATCAATTGCCGCAAGCTCTTTTATTTTGTGGACCAAGAGGTGTTGGAAAAACAACATGTGCTCGAATTTTAGCACGTAAAATCAACGAAGAAAATGGAGTAGAAGGCGATCAAGATTTTGCTTTCAATATTTTTGAGTTGGATGCGGCATCAAATAATTCGGTTGACGATATCAGAAATTTAATCGATCAAGTGCGTATAGTTCCTCAAATTGGGAAATATCGTGTCTACATTATTGATGAGGTTCATATGTTGTCAACAGCGGCTTTTAATGCATTTCTGAAAACGTTAGAAGAGCCACCAGCGCACGCTATTTTTATTTTGGCAACTACAGAAAAACACAAAATTATTCCTACTATTCTTTCTCGTTGTCAGATTTATGATTTCAAACGAATTGGAGTTGAAGACATCAAAGGGCATTTGAAAAATGTTGCTGAAAAAGAACAAGTAACTTTTGAAGATGATGCATTGCATTTGATTGCTCAAAAAGCTGATGGTGCATTACGTGATTCATTGTCAATCTTTGATAGAATGTCAACTTTTACCAATAAAAATTTGACCTATTCTTCTGTTGCAGAAAACTTGAATGTATTAGATTACGATTACTATTTCAAGATGACAGATGCGTGTTTGGAAAATGATATTCCGCAAGCGATGTTGCAATTGAATGATATTTTGAACAAAGGTTTTGATGCACATTTATTTATTTGTGGTTTGGGTGCTCATTTTCGTGATTTATTAATGGCGAAAACAGCTAATACAGTAAGTTTATTGGAAGTAGGAGAGCGTATAAAAGCAAAATATTTGGAGCATGCGCAAAAATGTTCAGCAACGTTTTTATTTGGAGCAATTGAAATTTGTAATGAGGCAGATTTAAACTACAAATCGAGTAAAAATCCACGTTTAACAGTTGAAATTGCATTGATGCAATTGGCTTCGTTAACGGCAGAAGAAAACGGGCTTAAAAAAAAAAGTATAGGATAGTTCCGCCAACGTTTTATTTTTCTGAACAACAAACTTCTAAAATTGAAGTTCCTCAAATTCAGCAAAATAATTCTATTCCTCAAAATGGGCAAACTTCACAACAGGTAAATACGCAACACGTTAAAACTTCGATTTCGGAAGAAGTCAAAGAATATACACGTGCTTCAAAACCGATCAGAACAAATGGTAATTCGTCGTTTAGTCTTAAGATGGCTTTGCCTGGAGCAAAAGTTGAAGAACATCAGGAAGAGATTTTACGAAATGATTTGCCTCGAGAAAAGTTTACATTGGGTCAAGTAAAAGAAGGTTGGAAAAGATTTTTGGATCGATTAAAAATTGAACATAATATTCCGTCATATAATGCTTTGATGACAACAGAGCTTGGTTTGGAAGGTGATGAAATTATTTTTGAATTTACTTCTCATTCATCAGAACAAGAATTTGAGGAATACCGTGATCGAATCAGAAATAGTTTGAGAGCATTCCTTAAGAATCACTATTTTAGCATTCAAATTAAGTTTTCTGAGAAGGAAGCAACGAATCATATCTTATCAAACAAAGAGAAATTTGAGAAATTATCAGATAAAAACCCGGTTTTGTTAAAATTAAAAGAAGAATTTGGTTTAGATTTGTATGATTAATGAAAGTTTCTTATTAAACTTGCAATAAATTTTTATAAATAATGAAAAAAGTTCTTTTAGGGATTTTTGTTGTTGCGTCGTTAGTGTCTTGTAACAAAGGAAAATCTGTAGACAAATTAGAAAGCGAAGATCAAAAAGCTTCTTATGCTTTCGGAACTGGTCTTGGTGAGCAAATCAAAGGTCTTGGAGGACGTTTAGTTGAAACTGATAGTATCAACTACGATCAATTAGAAAAAGGGATCCGCGATTACTTAAAAGCAGGTAAAGAAGGTAGAGAATCTTACGCGATTGGTCAACAAGTTGGTCAGCAAATTGAGACGGTTATTAACCAACAACAATTAGATCAAATGGACAAGGATATTATTGTTCAAGGGATTATGGATGTTGTACGTCACAAAAAATTGTTGATTACACAAGAAGCGGGAATGGGAATTTTAGATACGTATGCAAAAAATCACCAACAAAACTTGGTTAAGAAAAATGCAGACGAGTCTAAAAAATTAGTAGACGAGAAGAAAAAAACTTCTGGTGCTAAAACAACTGCTTCTGGATTAGTTTATGTTGTAGAAAAAGAAGGAACAGGTGCTAAACCAAACATTAATAGTATTGTTAAAGTAAAATATACTGGTAAAATTTTAGCTACTGGTAAAACTTTTGACAGTACAGATAAAAACCCTGAAGCTAAAGGAGGTGTAGAATTTCCTTTGAACCAAGTTATTCCAGGATGGTCAGAAGGTTTACAATTAATGTCTAAAGGATCTAAATACAAATTCTATATTCCAGCTAACTTAGGTTACGGTGAAATGGGAGCTCCTGGAGGACAAATTGGACCAAACCAAGCATTAGAGTTCGAAGTAGAATTAGTAGACTTTAAAGAAGGTCAACCAGCTCCACAAGGACAACCAGGTGCGCAAGGAGGACAAGGTTTATCTGAAGAGCAAATTAAAGAATTACAAAAACAATTCGAAGCTCAAGCACAACAAGGTAAATAATCATCGATTAGATATAACAAAAAATCCACTCAATTGAGTGGATTTTTTTTATGGATTAATTTTTAAATTATTTCAAATATTTAAAAATTTGATTTGCTTCTACAGAACCTTTTTTGATTGTAACAAGATTTTTATCCTTGTCGAATAAATAAAATGTAGGAATAGAAGTTGGTTGAAATGTTGGACCAAATTCGTAATTAGAATCATATAATAATTCTACATTTTTATTGTTTACAAAATTAGATGCGTGCTCTTTTAGGAAAGGGATAGCGTCTTTTGCTTCGTATTCAGAAACCAAAATAATCTGAGTGTTTTTTAAATGTTCTTCGTAATTATTGCTGAAATGATTCAAGGCTAATTGGCAGTGAATACATGTTGGCGAGTATAAAACGATTAACATTTGTTTTCCTTTTTTGATATCTTTTGAACTGAAAATTCCTTCGGATTGCATTTTAACGAAAGAAAATTCTGGAATAGATTTTAGCGTATTTTCTGTTTGTGCAAATGTAAAAATCGAACAAAAGAATATAAATAAAGCAGTAATTTTTGTTTTCATGTTTTTAAGAAAAATTTTGACGGAAGTTAGTCAATTCTATCCAAAATAAAAACGACAGTTTATAAAACTGTCGTTTTCCTATTAAATAAATGCTAAAAATATGTTTAACTCTGAGAAAATTAGAATTTGAAATTTACTTGTGCTGCCATATTAAATGGATCGATTTGGTTGATGTAACCTCCACGGAAGTAAGAATTGTATCCTAACTGATCTGTAATGTTATTGAAGAATAAACGGAAGTCAAATCTTTTCATAGAATATCCAACTTGCGCATTCAATGTATAATAATCTGGCAATAAGAAAGGTTTACTTCCTCCATAGAAATTACCATGTGCATCACGATCTAAACTTTGTTCGTTAGATGGTCTTGATCCTACATAGTAAACACCAGCAGAAACAGTGAAACCATTCAAGAAATTATTTTCAATAAACTTATATTGAACCCAAGCATTTGCTGTGTTGTAAGGCGCATTAGATGGTCTTGAACCTTCTACATATTGAGGAGAATCGTGGTAACCAGCATCTAAGTATGCGTATCCTAACATTACTTGTAAGTTTGGTAATGGACGACCTGCAACTTCAAACTCGATACCTTTACGTCTCAAATTACCAGCTTTTTCGTATAAACCAGTTGCTGTTTGATTTTCGTATGTTTCGTATGTTAAGTTATCGTTGTTCATGTTGAAGTAAACTACGTTTGCACGTAAACGGTCGTTGAACCATTGTGTTTTAACACCAACTTCTACTTGATCTGTAACAGAAGGTCCAGCTTTGCTTCCATCAGTCATAATGTTTAAAGCAGAGCGTAAACTTGTGTTTGTTGCATAAGTAATGTAAGCATTTACATTTCTCCAAGGAGAAACAACTAAACCAACAACAGGATCTACAACACCATCGTGGTTATCGATTAAATAGCTATAACGTAAACCTCCAACAAATGTGATTAAATCTTTATAAGAGAAATGATGTTGTGTCATAAATCCGTAAGAATAACCTCTTGATAGATTTGTTTTGTCTTTGTTCCAAGCTAATTTAGCTTCTTGCTCAGGAGTTAAGTTGATCGAATGGTTAATATCTTTGAAAACATCAATTTGATCAATAGTTCCGATACCATCTGCAGTTCTTGTTTCTAAACGGTTGATTGTATAATCATATCCAGCTTGCCAATTCCATTTGAAATCACCAAATCTCATATCTTTACCAATCAAGTCAATTTGTAAAGTCGAGTTTCTATCATCTCTAAAAGAACGACCTAATCCACGATTACGAATGTTATATTCTGTACTTCCTTTTGGTAAAGCTAACGTTGCTCCTAATTGGTCACTGTTGTAGAAGTTACTAAAGTAAGCAACTCTAGCACTAATATTATTTGTTAACTGTCTTGTAATACGAGCAGCGTAAGAATAGTTTTTGATTTCGGTATTATCGATATCATATCCCATAAATTTATCACCGATATCGTATAAAGCTTCAGTAAAATTATCTCCTAAATTGATAGTTCCACGATCTGGCGTTTTATCTCCTTTGTAATAATCAAACTCAGCAACAAATTCAGTTTTATCATCAATTTTCCAAGCCATAGATGGATTTACATAGAAAGAATTACTGTTAATAACATCTCTATAACTATCTCCATTGTTATATGAACCTGTTAAACGGAAAGCTAAATTTTTATCTTCTGTAACTGTTCGTTGAATATCATATGTAGAACGGAAAGTATTCCAGCTTCCATATTGAGCAGAAATATGTCCTTGGTTGATGTAACGTGGCGTTTTTGTTGTAACGTTAATTACACCTCCAGCAGAACCTAATCCATTTCCAATTCCTTGTGTAACCGCAGCAGAACCACGAATAACTTGAATAGATTCTACACCAGCCATATCAATAACAGCAGATCCTGTACGGAAATCAGAGTCCATACGAACACCATTTTTTAAGACAGGAACTCCTCTATATCCACGAATAGACATCGACTCGCGAATACCTCCATAATTTCCAAATAACGTAACACCTGGTACATTACGAGTAGCATCTGTAATTGTTTGTGCACCTTGTTCTTCAATTAACTTTTCAGAAATAATTGAAATAGATTGAACTTGATCTTGAGGATTTGCAGGAAAACGTGTAATTGTTTCTAAACCTCTTTGATTCTTGTTACGATCTCCAAAAATTTCAACTTCTTGTAGATTGCTAATTGAATCTTTTTTTTCTTTCGTTGTTTCTTGTGCGAACGCAGTAGAAAAACTTAGTATAGTAAGTGTAGCTAGTAAAAGTTTATTCCTTTTCATATGTTATGTATATTTATTCTAAATAAAATTAATGCTGCAAATTTAATTAGACTTAGTATAAATAAAAAAAAGAAATCGACTGATAGATATCATCTATCAGTCGATTTTGTTAAATATTTTAAGAAAATGGATGTTTACTCGAAAAAAGAGAAGTGTACGTTTCCGTATTTTTTGTGTTGTACAAAGTTTGGATGCTCTTCAAAAGAAATGCTTGATGGGTGTTCTAAAACAAAATTTCCACCTTCTTCTAACCATTGATTATCGATAACCAAATTTGGGATTTTTTTGTAAGTTTCTACATCCAAATCGTAAGGAGGATCAGCAAAAATAATATCAAACTTTTTGATAGGTTGTTTGTCCAAATATTTAATGACATCACTTTTTACAGTTGTAATGATTTCATCTAATTTTAATTGTTTCGCTGTTTCGTCCAAAAATTTTACACAACCGTAGAAATTATCAACCGAAGTTACTTTTTTTGCTCCACGCGAAGCAAACTCTAATGAAATACTTCCTATTCCAGAGAATAAATCTAAAACGGTAATTTCGTCGAAATACCATTCGTTGTTTAAGATATTAAATAAAGCTTCTTTCGCGAAGTCTGTTGTTGGGCGCACCGGCAAGTTAGTTGGTGCTGTGATTCTTTTTCCTTTTAATGTTCCTGAAATGATTCGCATTCGAATAATTTATATAATGTAAAATATTGCCCAAGTTGTTTGTCTGCTTCGTTAAACGAAATATGACGCACATATTTTTGTAAAGTTTCGTAAAAATCTGGCGAATTTAAGATATCACCAAAAGCATATAACGAAACGGTATTTGGACTAATATTTAATTGATTTAATGTATACAAAATGTAAAACAAAAAGTCTTCTTTCGTTTTTGTTTCAAATAGATTATAAAAAATAAATTCTCCATTGCTTAACACACAAACTTCTAATTTTTGATGCATTAAATTGATATAAATTTCATCGTTTTTAGAATTAATCATTCCATAATCTACCAAGAATTTGCCCGAATGATACAAACGTGCATTTTGCAAATTCGGTAACGAAAGCAAAATATCTTTTAGCGGATAATGAATATTGTAGATAATTGAAGCATCTACATTTTCCAAAGGACAATCGATTGCTAATTTTACAGGACTATAGTTAGAAAGTGATAACAATTCCTCGAAAGGTTTGTGCGCAAAGAGATTTGGAACAACATTTACAGTTGTCGACAAAAAACAAATATGCACATAATCATATTCTTGTAGCAAAGTCAAATTAGAACGCAATTCATGTTCAATCTCAATTTCCGTTTTGTTAAGATTTGTAAAATCTACCGAATAGTCATACACATCCGAGTACGAAGTGGTTTCCCCGTCGGTTGTTTTGGTAATATAACTAAGCATATCGTGAGATAGTAAAATCGCTAACGAACGTTGAGTTGTTTTTGACATAAATTTTTCTTTATCCTTGAATTTTTAACTCGCTGATTAAGATGTATATTAATCCTAATGAAATCAAAAATAACAAAATTTTGAAAGCAATCTTCATACAGAAAATTTATTTTAGCAAAGATACTATAATTATTTTGTTGATTAAAGAAGCATTTCAGCCGAATCTATTTTAAATTTACAGAAATTTGAAATTAAAAATAGTGAAAAAAATAGCCGTAATTCCAGCTCGTTATGCAGCAACACGTTTTCCAGGTAAATTAATGCAACAATTGGGCGATAAAACTGTGATAAGAATGACGTACGAAAATGTTGTTGCAACTGATTTGTTTGACGATGTTTTTGTGGTGACAGATTCTGATTTAATTTTTGATGAAATTGTTTCGCACAATGGAAAAGCAATTATGAGTATCAAAGATCACGAAACAGGAAGTGATAGAATTGCTGAAGCTATACAAGATATAGAATGCGATATTATCCTAAATGTGCAAGGCGATGAACCATTTGTGAACGAAAAAGCTTTGGCAGATATTTTATCCTCTTTTGATGGAGAATTAGGAAAAACTGTAGATGTGGCGACTTTAAAAGAATCCATTACAAAAGAAGAAGATATTAACAATCCTAATTTTGTAAAAGTGGTCACTGATATCAATGATTTTGCGCTTTATTTTTCTCGTTCAGCAATTCCATTTGCACGTGAAACTAATTTTACACCAAATTATTTTCGTCATTTAGGGATTTATGCATTTAGAAAAGAAGCTTTGTTGAAGTTTTCAACACTTGAAATGCGTCAAAATGAGCGTGCAGAAAAATTAGAACAATTACGTTATTTGGAATACGGAATGAAGATTAAAGTGATTGAAACCGAATCGATAGGAGTAGGAATTGATACACCAGAAGATTTAGAGCGTGCAAAAAAGTACTTATCCACTATTGTTAAAAAATAATCTTTAAACTTTTTATGATTTATATTTGCCCTAAAATCAGCTATACTTGACGTGGAAATGAAATAATTAAGTTAATTAATACTTAAAAAAATATTTCGGTATGAATGTTGTTGTAAAATGGAGTAAATAAGTAAAATAGTGATTATGAGTGATTCATGGAAAGAATACGAAGCAGAAGGATTAATTGAAAAAAGATCCTTTTTAGTTTCAAAAGATGGTCTTGTAAAAAAATTATACACAGGACAAGATAAATACAAAATCTTAGAAGGAGCGATTAACAATGGTTATCGTGCGATTTGGGTAACAAAAGCAGACGGAAAACGTACAGCTAAATATGTACATAAAATGGTTGCCGAAACTTTTTTACCAAATAAAGACAATAAAGAATATGTAGTGCATTTGGATCATAACAAATTAAACAACGCAATGGATAATTTGAAATGGGCAACATTGGACGAATGGAAAGAGCACAACAAGGATTTATTTAGAATGATGAAAGGACGTTCTCGTTTAGACAGTATTCCAAATAGTAAGTTGACAGAAGCACAAGTTATTCGTCTGAAAAAGAAATTAATTGATCCAAATAGAAAAACAAAAATTTCTACACTAGCAAAACAATTTAATATTTCTCAAGGTCAGGTTTACCGTATTTTAAGAGGTGAAAATTGGGCTCATATAGAAGTTAAAAAAGACTAAAAGACAATATTTCTTTACAGAACTTTAAATTAGTTTTTATATCTTGTTCGACAGATTGTTAAAAATTAAAAAAGTTCTTATGTCGAAATTGACGTTTAGCGCGCTTATGATTTCATTATTTTCTGTGACTACATTTGCACAAAATGCAGAGAAAATAATCGAAACTCATATTCAAAAAACAGGAGGTGAAGCAGCTTGGAATAATTTGAACAGTATTATCCTAAAAGGAGAAGCCATTATAAATGTTGGAGATTCTTATCCAATGATTGTTTATCATCAACGCCCTTACAACAAAAAAGTAGTGTTTGTGATGAATGGAAAAGAAATCTTGAACGAAGGATATGATGGTAGAATGGGATGGACATACAGTGAAGTTGCTAAGAAAAATGTAGCTGTAAAAGATTATAAACCAGACTCTTTTGATTCGGATATTTTGAAATATAAACAAAAAGGATTTAAAGTAAAATACTTAGGTGTAGATAAATACGATCAAAATAATAGCTGTTACAAAATAGAATTAACAAAAAATACAAATTCTACAATATATTGTTTTGATAAAAATTCGTACGAAATTGTAATGGAAAAAAATAAAGACGAAACACTTTATTACTCTAATTTCAAGACGTATAACGGATTATCTTTTGCCACAAAAGTGGTAGGAAAACCAGTTGATGGAGGAGAATATGTGATTAAATTTAATGACATAAAAATCAACCCAGCAATAGATAAGAAAAATTTTAAATTCTAAATATATAAAAAGTGGTTCATCAAGAATCACTTTTTTATTTCTGTTGATTTATACTGCTTAGGTAGTATAAGTTTTTTACTTTTGTACTCTGAATGAAGAAATTAAAATATGGCTTTAGACTCTATATTTGATCAAAATAAAAAATACGAGAAGAGCTTTTTTCTAAGATTATTAGAGAAAGCAAGAAAAGATTATCCAGATTCAATTTCTTTTATAGATGATCTAATTTCTAAACTTCAAAATAACCCTACATATCGATTAATTTTTCGCGAAGAACTTCAAAATACATTCGGGAAAATCAATTTCGTTAGCTATTTAGTAGATAGTGGAATTCATCTGGAAGATAATTTATTATCCATTTTTCGAAAGAAAATAATGGATTCTCTTTTACCAGATATCGAAGATAATAATGAATTAACTTCTGTGGTAAATGAGATTTTTTATAATTCGAAAAACTTATCAGCAATCCGAATTATTCCAAGAGATCGTTGGCGAAAATTTTTCGAAGTATTGTATCAAGATATCGAACCAGATAATTTTAAAGGAAACGTTAACAATATTCAGAATCAGCTTTTACAAGCAATTTCTATTTTGACGGTTCGTATTACTGGAGGATTTTCGGATAAAGAAATGATGCGTTACAGTAACGAGGTTAATTATCTTGATAATCCATTCTCTAAACTTTCGATGCAGATTAGTAACATTATCGAAAATCCACAAGCTGGCTTTGATATGTTAGAAATCAAAGAAAGTATTTCGAAATGTAAACATTTGTTAAATGATATTTTAACACAAAAAGATTACAAAGGAATTTCATTGAAAGTTGCATCAAAAATCAATCGTTTGCAACAACAATTAGTTCGTTTGCAAACAATTTTAAACAGTTATAATGAACTAAGATTACACGGAATAATTTCTTTCTATAGTCTTGCAACAAAGAAATGGGTTGAATTTTATGCCCCGAAAAACTTTATGAGTAATCAGTTAGGTTCTACGGTTTATTTAATCACTTTCTTAGTGACTTATCATAATGGTAAAACGGGAGAAAAATATATCACGCAAACAGCCAAAGAGTACAACAAAATGTTTTGGACAGCTTGTGGAGGTGGTTTTATCGTTTCATTTTTGTGTTTTATCAAAACCGGAATTGGAAATATACATGATACATCGCCACTGTTTAAAGCGTTTTTCTTTAGTATTAATTACGCTGTTGGTTTCTGTACGATTTATTTGACACATATGACACTTGCTACAAAACAGCCTTCTATGACAGCGGCTCGTTTAGCTCGTTCGCTTGTACCGACTTCAGGTTCTGAACTGAATGTGAAAGATTTTACAACTTTATTTGCGCAATTAGTAAGAAGCCAAATGATTGCTTTTTTAGGAAATGTTGTTGCTGGTTTTGTTGTTTCATTAGGAATTTTTTATTTACTGAACGAAATCTTAGGATTAGAAGTTTTAAAATATTCTAAAGCTTATCATTATTGGGAAGAAGTGGTGACAATGGATTGGCATATTTTTTACTTTGGAGCAATTGCTGGAGTCTTCTTATTCCTTTCAGGATTAATTTCGGGAATTACAATTAATAATCAACGTTTTCATAATATTCCAGAACGTATTTATAATCATCCCATTTTGAAGAAATCATTTTCAGAACGTAGAAGAAGAAGAATTTCGAATTGGTTTGAGAAAAATATGGGAGGAGTTGTCGGTAATGTTGCATTCGGTTTTATGATGGGATGTGCCTTTTTGATTGGCGATTTTACAGGTCAACCTTTCGATATTCGACACATTACTTTCGTTTCAGGAAACTTCGCGATTGGTATTGGAGGAATGGGCTATCATTTTGATATTGGACCAATGATTATTGGTTTTATTGCAATTTTTATGGTAGGTTGGAGCAACTTCTTAGTTAGTTTTATCTTATCATTATTAATGGCAATGAGATCTAATAATATTCCTTTTTATAAGATTTTTACAATGATTTCACATACATTAAAAGCATTTTTCCGAAATCCATTACCATTTTTTATTCCGCCTTTATGGACAAAAAACAAAGAAGAAGCTTAGTTAGAAATGGAAACGAACTTAGAAAAACAATTACGTTACGATAAAGCTTATCTTAAAATGGCTTTTGAATGGGCAAATCTATCCTATTGCGAACGCAAAAAAGTTGGTGCAATTATTGTTAAAAATCGAATGATTATTTCTGATGGTTACAATGGTACGCCAAGTGGTTTTGAGAATAAATGCGAGGATGAAGAGGGGAATACAAAATGGCATGTTTTGCACGCCGAAGCAAATGCAATTCTAAAATGTGCAACTTCTACACAATCTGCAGAAGGAGCGACATTGTATATCACACTTTCGCCTTGTACAGATTGTAGCAAACTTATTTTACAAGCAGGTATAAAGCGCATCGTTTACATTCAACAATACAAAGATCTTTCTGGGTTAGAGTTTTTAGAAAAATCAGGAATTACAATTAGACAAATTACAGAAGAAGAATTATACAGTTAACATTTCAATGAGAAGTTTTTTCAAGGTTATTAATATCGTATTAGTTGTGATAATTATTTTCTTAATCGGTTTTATGGTTGGGAAAAAATACGACTTTGCGTTCGATGAAAACAAGGATGTTGTAGGTTTGCAATATTCGGATAACGAACAAAAAATTCGTCGATTAGTTTCTTTGATTGACAATGAATATGTGAACGATGTTAATTCGGATAGTTTGGTTGATGATGCGATTCATTATATGGTTGCCAAGCTAGATCCACATAGTACATATATCGACAAAGCTTCTGTACAAAAGGCAGAGGAGCAATTGAAAGGTGAATTTGTTGGAATTGGAATTCAATTTCGCACAATGAATGACACCATTGTTGTTGAACGTACTTTACCTGGAACGAAAAATTATGGCAAACTAGAATTTGGAGATCAATTAATTGCTGCAGATAATCAATCTTTGGTTGCAAAAGATAATAAAACAATAGAAGGTTTATTGAAGGGGAAGAAAGGATCGGAAGTTAAACTATCTGTTATTCGCGATCAAAAACCAATTTCTGTTACGCTAAATCGTACTATTGTACCAATTCCTACGGTTACTGGAAAACATATGTTAACGAAAGATATTGGTTATCTTAAATTGACTCGTTTTTCTGAAAATTCTGCAAATGAAGTTCACGAAGGTTTACAAAATTTATTGGATCAAGGAATGAAAACTTTGGTTTTTGATTTACGTGGAAATCCAGGTGGAATCATGCATATTGCCGAAGAAATAGCCGATGAATTTTTAACAAAAAATGAATTAATTGTTTACACACAAGACAAACAAAAACGTAAAAAATATATTTACGCTACAAATAAAGGTCTTTTCGAACAAGGAAAAATTTACGTCTTAATGGACGAAAATTCTGCTTCCTCGAGTGAGATTGTTGCGGGAGCGTTACAAGATTATGGACGCGGAATTATCGTTGGTCGTCGTTCGTTTGGTAAAGGTTTGGTACAGCGCGAAATTAATTTGGGCGATGATACCAAAGTTCGTTTAACAGTTGCGAATTATTACACACCTTCTGGACGATCTATTCAAAAACCATTTGATAAAAAAACTGCAAAATACAGTGACGATTTATACAAACGATTAAAATCGGGTGAATTATATAGTAAAGATTCAATTAAAATTAATAAAGACTTAGAGTTTACGGCGCCTTCAGGTAAAAAAGTGTACGGTGGTGGTGGAATTATTCCTGATGAGTTTGTTGCATTAGATACAAATTCGGTTTCGAACTGGTTGTATTATAATCAAGATGCAAATTATTTTAATGACTTTTTATTCAAGAAAATTTATTCAATTCACGATTTTTTCATGTTTCATAACGAAGCAATTTATTTGAAATATTTCAGTGCTGGAATGTATAGAAATGAGTTTTTAGGTGTTTTAGGAATTCCTTCAAATGAGTTTAACCCTGTCTTTTCAACAACTGTTGATAACTACATGAAAGCCACAATTGCTGGAACTTTATATGGTTCTCGAGCATTTTATCAAGTTTGGATGCCCGAAGATGAAATGATAAAGCGTATTTTTGAACTTGAAAAAATAACGAAGTAAATGCTGTGGAAAGATGCTTTGTATGACTATCAAATGTATCTGAAATTAGAAAAAAGAGTTTCTGCCAATACAATTGAAGGTTATCTACGCGATATTCAAAAATTAATTAATTATTCTGATAAACAACCTTTAGATTATTCACAAGATGATTTGAGGGATTTTGTACACGATTTTGCATCGAGCGAATATAGCGTGCGTTCGCAAGCGCGTGTTATTTCTGGCTTGAAAAGCTTTTTTGGGTACTTACAACTCGAAGATTTTAGAGAAGATAATCCAACTTCTTTGCTCGAAACTCCAAAAATTGGGATGAAACTTCCTGATGTACTTTCTGAAAAAGAAATTGATAAAATGATTGAAGTAATTGATTTATCAAAACCAGAAGGACAGCGCAATCGTGCGATTATAGAAGTGCTTTATGGTTGTGGTTTGCGTGTTTCGGAATTGATAAATCTCAAAATTTCTGATCTTTTTTTTGATGATGGTTTTATTCGTGTTATTGGGAAAGGAAACAAACAAAGACTTGTTCCGATTAGCGATTATACGATAAAATATATTAACTTGTACAAAGAAAGTATTCGTATTCATCTTCCTATACAAGTTGGATTTGAAGATTTTTTGTTCTTAAATAGACGAGGTAAAAACCTTACACGAGTAATGATTTTTACAATCGTGAAAGAATTATCGATAATTGCTGGAGTTAAAAAAACAATTAGTCCGCATACATTTCGTCATTCTTTTGCGACTCATTTATTGAAAAATGGAGCAGATCTTCGTGCAATTCAGTTAATGTTGGGACACGAAAGTATTACGACGACTGAAATTTATACGCATGTTGATCAAGAATTTATTCGAGATGCGATTATCAAATTTCACCCGAGAAATAAATAGTTTAATCATCCTGAATCTGTTTCAGATTTTACATTAAAATAGAAAAGAAATGATAAAATCGTTTAAATTTTGTCCAAATTGTGGACATTCTATCGATCATTTTGATTTTAGAAAAATGTCGTGTAACAATTGTGATTTGGTTTATTATCAAAATGTGGCAGCTGCTGTGGCGGTTATTCTAAAAAAAGAAGATAAAATTCTTTTTACAGTTCGAAATAGAGAGCCAAAGAAAGGAATGTTAGATTTAGCTGGAGGTTTTACAGATCCAAATGAATCGGCAGAAAGAACGTGTCAACGAGAGATTGAGGAAGAATTAGGAATTAAAATTCCATTAGAGAATTTCAACTATTTTTTATCTCAACCTAATACATACGAGTACAAAGAAGTTCCATATAAAACGTGTGATTTAGCGTTTATTGCTGATTTTCCTGACGAAGAAATTACGCTTGAAAAAGATGAAATAGCAGAAGTAAAGTGGGTTTCTATCAACGAAATTAATTTAGATGAAATAGGTTTTGATTCGTTGAGAAAAGTAGTGGAAATTTATATTAATTCTTTGAAATAACTAATGTGATGCGATGTTGAAACGAGTTCAATATGACCTGTATGTCAACCTGAACTTGTTTCAGGTTCTCATCTTAAAAATTAAAACAATGAAAAAAATACTTTTACTAAGCGCGTTATTTTTAACAATTGTTTCATGTAGCACGCAAAATATAGCGGTAGATTATGACCGAGATTTTGATTTTGAAACAAATAGAACGTATTCTTTTACGCAAACAGGAAACTTAGGTTTGAATGATTTAGATTCTGTCAGATTATATTCGTCGATCGAAAAAGGAATGTTGTACAGAGGTTTTCAGAAATCGAATGATGGAGTTTTAACGCTAGATGTGAAACCTGAAGAGTTTGTTTCGAAACAACAAAATTCAAATGTAGGAATTGGAATGGGAACGGGTGGTTATGGTTTTGGAGGTGGAGTTTCGGTTGGAATTCCGATTATGTCTCAAAAACTAAATCAAAATTATACGATTTCTATGAAGGATGAAGGAAGATTAGTTTGGGAAGGAACCTTGAAAATTCAAATGCCCTTGAAAGCTTCGCCAGAAGTTCGTGCAGCAAATATTCAGAAAGGTGTAACGAAATTGCTACAAAAATTTCCACCTAAAAAGAAATAATAATTAAAAAATCCCTCGAAAACTAAAATTACGAGGGATTTATATTTTGTCCGATTTGGATATGCCGTTTCAACGGCAGAATGCGCCTTTCAGAGGTTTTTCAAACCTAAAATCATTTATCCAAAACGGCACTTACACAATATCAGTGTTTTAACCTAAAAAATATTGGTATATAATTTCGATTATGTTAAGTAGGATATTTTCATTTAATGTTATATATTTTATTGTATTTTCGTTTTTAATTAAGATCAAAATTTATGAAAAAGACTCTTTCAATAATAACCTTTTTATTTTTTATATCAGTATTTTGTCAAGAAAAATTAGAAATAGAATATGAATTCAGAAATGAATATGATATATCTAATCTAAAAGATTCTAAAATGATAGAAGTTTATAAAAACAGTAATAAAAATAGATTATATTTTAAACTTTTAAGCTCAGAAAAAGAATCTATTTTTAATAGACTAGAAAAAATAGATAATTCTCAAGGAAAAACAGGTGTGTCAATTTCTTTTACAAGTGGTCCTGGTGGATTATTTTACAAAAATTTAGAACATAGACTATCTATTTCAGAAATAAATTACAATGGAAGAAAATTACTAATTAATGATTCTATCAAAACAAAAAAATGGATTTTATACAAAGAAAAATATGATATTTTAGGATTTGAAGTCAAAAAAGCTACTCTGAAAGAGTCTAATAATTCTTATGTAGAAGCTTGGTATGCTCCAAGTTTAAAGATTAAAAATGGTCCCTCGAATTATGAAGGTTTACCAGGTGTTATTTTGAAATTAATTATTAATAATGAAGATAATAATCAGATAAATAAACAAGTATACTTAGCTACAGAAGTAAAATTAAATAATAAAATCAAAATAATAAAACCTACAAAAGGAAAACAAATGCAACAATCAGATTTTGATGCATTAATTGAGGAGGATAATAAAAAATTTAAAGAAAATTTTATGTTACCAATTGATAAAGAGTAGTCAAGTGTTAAGCGTTAAATTTAAAAATGAAGCTATATGAAGGGTTTGGTATAATTTTTTCTTTGGCTACGTAAACAAAAAAGCAGTAAAATTTTTTTACTG